>NZ_CAXAVR010000013.1:0-41447 GCF_963972535.1 uncultured Salegentibacter sp. | reverse complement strand
TCCAGATTCTCAGTATCCTGGTCGGTAGAAAATTTTATTATTTGGGAATTATTCTTTCCGTTGCTAATTTCAAAATCCTGTAACGGGCCGTTATAAATTATGCCGCCTTCATTATTATGACCACCGCCAGAAAAACGTTCACCAAAAAATGGCAGAAATAAATTCACAGAATCTTTTTTAAAGCGTATAAAATTAGGATTTCCTATCAGGTTAATTCTACCACCAGACATCGGGTTGAGCCAATCGTGCTCAATTTCAAATTCCATACTTTCAATTAAAACTTTGGTTTCTGCAATTTTAGTAGTATTAGCACTACTACCGCAGCTTTGCAGTAATATTATCGTAAGAATGATTGTTAAATATTTGATTGTAAGGTTCATAACCAACTTTATAAGATTCTTAGCTTAAGATACAATCTTTAACTTTTTATTACTCTTAAAAGACTTTTAAATTCGTAGTTCACGAATTTTTCCAAGCCATTTTATTGATAAATATAGATCTAATTTATCTTCAACTAAAAAATAAGTTTATGCACTTAAAAATATTCTTAAACCTTTGCTAAGAATCACTTAATTGATTTGGGTACTTAGAGAATTATGGGTTTATTGGTACTACTAAAATAAACTTATTTATGGAAGCAATATATCAGTTCGTAAAACTCGATAAAAGCGAATCACTACAGGAGTTCGCTCAAAAAAAATTAGATAAACTGGAGACAAAATATGACTGGATCGTGAAAGCCCAGGTGTATTTTAAAAAGGAAGAAGCCCAGGATCCTAAAGGTTATATTTGTAATATTAAATTGAGTGCTCCCGGGCCTCAAATTTTTGCCGAATCTAACGAAAACTCTTTTGAAGCTGCAACCTCTGAAACTATTAGAGATTTGGAACGGCAGTTATCAAAAAGAAAAGGCCAAATGAAAACACATTCAAACTAAGAATATTTTCAGTTTAATTCATAAAAAACCCTGATGTAACTCACATCAGGGTTTTTTTTATCCTACACTTGTTTTAAAAACCAGGTAGATAATAATCAGAATATGGATCCCGAAGTGAATTCGGGATAAAAATTATTTCTCCCGAAGCTTCGAGAATATCAATTTTTATTTTGTTTCGGCTTCTTCAGCATCTTTGGCTTGATCTTCACCAAGTTCGTTTGCTTCAATACGTTCTTTAAACTCATTAATAATTCCACCTTTTAGTAAAATATTAATTTGCCTGTCGCTCATACTGTGTTTTGTTTCAAACTCCAGTTTATCACCATTTGCTTTTCTAACAATTACCTTAATATTATTTCGGTTTATGATGTCTTCCCGCAGGTTTCTAAAAATTATTTGATCGTCCTGATCTATTTTATCATAATCTGCGATATCTAAAAATTCCAACGGAAGAATACCAAAATTCACCAGGTTTTGCCAGGCAATTCTTGCATAACTATTTGCAATTACCGCCACCTGTCCTAAATATTTTGGTGCAATTGCAGCGTGCTCCCTACTGGAACCTTGCGCATAATTATCTTTAGCAACTACAATATGGCCGCCGTGTTCTCCTTTAGCTTTCATTGCACGATCATAAAAACTTTCGTCAATGACTGTGTAAGAAAATTTACTAATTTCTGGCAGGTTACTTCTAAATGGTAGTACCTCTGCTCCTGCTTTTAAAATTTCATCGGTAGAAATATTATCACCCATTTTCAGCATAACCGGAACGCTGTATTTATCCTGCATAGGCTCAATATATGGGAGCGATTTAATGTTTGGGCCTTTTTGAAGTTCAACTTTAGAACCATCTTCTGGAGGAGCAACCAACATATCTTCTTTAATAATCTGAAATTCGGGATATTCAAATTTAGGATACTTCATATTATAAAGCTTTTCCATATCCCTTGGATCGGTAATTTTTCCTGTTAAAGCTGAAGCTGCTGCAGTTTCAGGGCTACATAAATGTACCTGGTCATCTTTTGTACCGGAACGATCGGGGAAGTTTCTGGGCATAGTACGCAAACTAATAGTACCAGATGCCGGTGCCTGTCCCATTCCTATACAACCCATACATCCTGACTGGTGAAAACGCGCTCCTGCCTTGATTAAATTGGCAAAAGCTCTATTCTCTATCATATTCTGAATAATTTGCCTTGAAGTTGGGTTAATATCAAAAGAAACATCACTACTAACCGATTTATCTTCTACTATAGCACCTGCCACCCAGAAATCTCTTAAACCGGGATTGGCAGAAGAACCAATAACTACCTGGCTAATTGATTTTCCTGCAACCTCACTCACTGGAACAACATTTCCAGGACTGGTTGGTAAGGCAATTAAGGGAACCAGTTCATCTAAAATTATTTCTTCGTGAAGATCGTATTCACAACCTTCATCGGCTACCAATTCTCTCCAATCGTCTTCACGTTCTTGAGATTTTAGGAATCTTTTTGTTTCGTTATCACTTGGGAAAACGGTGGTGGTAGCACCAAGTTCAGCACCCATATTGGCAATCACGTGACGATCCATAGCACTTAAATTCTTAAGTCCGTCGCCATAATATTCTATTACTTTCCCAACTCCGCCTTTTACATCGTGGCGGCGCAACATTTCAAGAATAACATCTTTAGCACTTACCCAGTCTGGTAAATTTCCGGTAAGTTTTACACCCCAAACCTTTGGCATTTTTACAAAATATGGTTGCCCTGCAATCGCTGCCGCAACGTCAAGTCCGCCAGTACCAATGGCCAGCATTCCTAAAGAACCTGCAGCCGGAGTGTGGCTATCTGAACCTACCATAGTTTTCCCCGGTTTCCCAAAGCGTTCCATATGTACAGGGTGGCTCACCCCGTTACCTGGCCTACTATACCAAAGCCCGAATTTTTGCGCTGCCGAAAGTAAAAACAAGTGGTCATCGGCATTTTTAAAATCGGTTTGTAGCAGGTTGTGATCTACATATTGCACCCCTACCTCGGTTTGAGCTTTTTCGAGGCCCATAGCTTCAAGCTCTAATTGTACCAGTGTTCCCGTAGCATCTTGCAGTAATGCCTGATCTATTTTTATTCCTATTTCCTTTCCGGGAATCATTTCTCCCTTGAGCAAATGTTCTTTAATTAATTTTTGAGTTACGTTTAATTTAGACATAGTTGGTTATTTTTAAGCTTTAAAATATTACAATTTATAGGAACAAAGGGTGCGTTTAACAATATCTTATATCTTCTACCCTACCCTAACTACTTAATGTTTAGCGGATATTGAAAACTTTAAACATTAAAAAAGCCACAAATAGAGAAGGTTCTCTTCTTTATTTATGGCTTCAAAAAAAGCTGTTTGAAAAATAGCTGTTGTAATATTCTGAACCTAAGTTGTAAATATTCAACGGGCTACTTTCGAAACAGCTTAATTATATTTTTAACTTCTGCTTAAAGCGTTTAAAATATCGTTTTGCTGGCCTTCTTCAATGTTGAAACCGGGTTTTCCTTTTCTTGGGAATAAATAGGCAAATTCTTCATCAAAAGCACTCCAGCTTCCTGCCAATCCAAAATCGTCGTTAGATTTATCCATTTTTGGCCTTTTAAAGGTATTCAAATCTGAATTGTATGGAGAGCCTTCGGCATCTTCACCCGGGAATAACATTCCATCGTTTACTTCAGAATAAATAACTACTGAAGCGCCACCGTTTCCGGGAAGATCAAAAACTTTTAGACCAAAATCCTTTAAAACTCCTTTGCGTTCAGTTATATCTTTGGTTTTAAAACTGTCTTTAAAATTGTTGCGTGGATGTGCAAAAATTGGTGCGCCACCGGCATCTTCAGAAATTGTCTTTAGATCGGCATAAGCATCTTTTAAAATAGCATCGCAGGTAATTAAAATACCTTTTATTTTATACCCATCGGTTACCAGCTTTTTTATCGCATCTTTAGAAGATTTTTCAACTACATCAATAAGCAGTATATCCTGCCTGTTTATATGTCTAATAGCGTAACCCTGGTTAAAAACGCCATCTTTTTCTTCACCTTTAATAATAAATGTGTCTGGGATTAACTTTAAAAATTTACCGGTTTCACCTTTTTCAACAAATTCGGCACTTTGGCTGTGCAGCACTTCCATCTTATCAACAGTCTTCATAATCAAAATCGTTTTAAATTAGTTGTTTCAAGATACAAATAAGGCTATGTTTTCACAATGCTGAAATCGGGTTTTAGGACAGATTTAACGAGACAGCGTAAGCTGAAAAATTACCGTGGTGGGAAAGGCTAAACGGAATTTGCAGATTATCACCCCCGTAGCTCACAAATGGCACTCCCTGCTGGTCTTTACTTATGTTAAGGGATTCTAATGGAATTCCTCTCTGCTCAGCAATTTTTTGAAGCAACCTGAGCCTGGAATTTTTATTTTCTGAAATAAGGGAAAACTCGGTGTTTCCGGTCACGGTATGAATCATATTTGGAAAAAGAATCGAATTTATTACAAAAACATCTTCTTTATAGCACACCACTCCCCTTGCCTTACCAGGATTAATTTTAACCTGTTCGCAAACAAATTGCTTCGGATTATAAAATCGCTTCAACTGATATTTACGTTGAATCGCTTTATAAACTGCCTCTTTCATACTCCATAATAGCCAAACATTCAATTCAGGATCTTCTGAATTCTGAATAAAAGTTTGTTCTTCTTCCGAAAATAATTTCTGAAGAAAGCCTTCTCTTTGCCAGTTACTTTGAGCCCGAATCAGGTTTAAGTCTATGATATCATTTCCAATCACGCTGAAGCCAGTTTTTGCTCGATAATATTTTTAGCATCGCCTACGGTAAGCATTCCTTCCATAGATTCGTTGTCTATTTCAATATTAAACTCGTCTTCCACGTCTAAAATAACATCTACCAGGTTAGCCGAATTTACTTCCAGGTCTTTAATAAAATCGGTTTCTTCATTAAAGTTTTCCAAACCTTTGAGTCTTTGTGTATAGGGAGTTACAATCTTTTTTATAGCTTCCAGAATATCTTTTTCTTTCATTTTTTGTAATAAATAGCTTTATAATTTTTTAAAAATAACTACGGAATTTACATCCCCAAATCCAAAACTGGATTTTGCCAGAATATTAATTGGTATCTCTAAAGTTTTCCTTGGAATTTTCTCTTCTGAAACCAGATTTACTATTTCAGGGTTCAGGTCTTCGCAATTCACATTTCCGAAGATAAAGTTTTTATCCATTTGCAACACACTTGCAACACATTCTATACTTCCCGAAGCGGCCAGACAATGCCCGGTCATTCCTTTTAAAGAATTTATATACGGGAAATCACTTCTTTTCAATGCTTTCTTCCAATTCTCAATCTCCAGCGCATCTTTAGTGGTTGCGGTAAGATGCCCATTAATCACGTCAATTTCTTCAGTTGAAATGTTCGAAAAATGAATAGCTTCCTTAATACAACGAATAACTGCGTCGCTATTAGCAGCCGTCATACTGCCACCACCGCGCTGGCCACCACTATTGACTGCACCACCCAAAACTTCGGCGTAAATTTTCGCGCCACGCTCTTTAGCCGATTCGTATTCTTCCAGAACCACGGCCCCTGCTCCACTTCCCGGCACAAAACCTGCTGCCGAAGCGCTCATTGGCCTGGAAGCTTCAGTAGGATTTTCGTTATATTTTGAAGGTAAAATACGCATCGCATCAAAACCGCCCCAAATATAAGGGCCGTGATCGCTGCAGCTTCCAACTAACATTCGCTTTGTTTTTCCGGCAGCAATTCTTTCAAATCCCATTAGTAAAGCTTCGGTGCCCGTGGTGCAAGCCGAAGAGTTTGTAGTTACCTGGTTTCCGCAACCTAAAATACCACCCAAATAAGCGCTAATTCCACTGGCCATAGTTTGCATAACGCTGGTACTTCCCAACCTTCTGGTTTTCCCGGCATCTATTAAATGAATCGCTTCCCGAAATTTATCTACACCCAGAATCCCGGTGCCAAAAACAATTCCGCTGTCCCAATCTGGTTGATCGTTGTCTTCAATTTTAAGTCCTGCATCCTGCCAGGCATCGGTTCCGGCAATTACCCCGTAAACAATCCCGCTGGAATTTAGTCCGCGTAGTTGTAAAGGCGTAAAATATTCAGCTATTTTTTCTTCGGAAAGTTGTGGTTTTCCGGCAATCTGGCAACTAAATTTTAAACGTTCCAGTTCCTCTTCAAACCTAATCCCACTTTCGCCTTTTCTAATTGCATCTTCAAAATTAGCCAGCCCTACACCATTTGGTGCAACCACATCCATTCCTGTAATGACCACGCGTTTTTTCATTTAAATAAATTTCTAAACAGGTTCGTTTTTAATCATTCCGGCAATCTTTCCGTGGCAAATTAGCTTATTTTCCTTGCTATACATTCTTACTTCACATTTCAATTTATTAAACCTATAAAACAATTTTTCTGAAACTACTTTTACCGTTTCCCCGGGAAAAACCGGGAGGTAAAAATCTACTTCAGAAGAACTCAAAGCAAGTTTTATATTTTTAGAAGTTTCCTTGCTGTTTTCAAGAAGGAAAATCCCGAGGCATACCACGCCAATTTGCGCCATACATTCGGTTAAAATTACGCCGGGTGTTACCGGGTTATTTTTAAAATGGCCTTTATAAAAAAAAGAATCTTCGGAAAAAGTATAAATCCCTTCGGCAGATTTTTCGTTGATTTTTAGCAATTCATCTACAAAAAGGAATGGCGATGAATAAGGTAGTTTTTCGAGTATATTTTTATAATCCAACCGCCGTTTATTTTAAATGTTCCCCACCATTTACCGGAATAATAGTCCCCGTAATCCAACCGGCTTCGTCTTTACTTAATAAATAAACCACATTCGCCACATCGTTTGGAACAGTAAGCCTTTTAAACGGATTATGTTTTAGGGCGTGCATGCGTAAAGTTTCATTCCCGGGAATCATTTGGAAAGAGCGAGTCACGGTAACACCCGCCTGAATACAATTAGCTCGAATACCGTGCGGCGCAAATTCTAGCGCAATATTTCGGGTTATAGATTCTAAGGCTACTTTTGCTGCAGAAACCGCGGCGTAATTGGCCCAGGCTTTTTTATTGCCTTCACTGGTAAAAGAAATTATACGGGCATCTTTTGCAAAAAGATTAGCTTTGAAAATAGCTTTTGTCCAATCGTAAAGGCTAATAGCCATCGCATCTATAGTAATTTGAAAATCTACATTATCTAAAGTAGGTTCATCACCAGTCATTGGTTTTAGGTTTCCCTTTGCAATACTATGTACCAAACTTCTAATTTTACCTTCTTTTCCTAATATCTTAGCAATTTCTTCAATTAAATTTGCTCGCTTTTCAGCGTTTGTAGCATCAATATTAAAGCTTTCAAACTTAACATCCTGTTCTCTAATATCTTCAAAAGCTTCTTCTATTTCGGCTATATCGGTTCTTCTATCCCGGTGTACTATAATTATATTCATCCCGTGATGGGCGAGTTTTCTGGCGGTGGCAAAGCCAAGGCCTGTACTTCCGCCTAAAATAATTGCCCAGTAATTACGATCTTTAAACTCTGTTACCATTCCAATAAAATTCTTTGTGCCGAAAAGCCGGGACCAAAGCTTAACATTAAGCCCTGTTCGCCAGGTTTTGGCTGATTTTTCATAAATTCTTCTAACACATACAACACCGTAGCACTGCTCATGTTCCCGTATTGCCTAAGCACTTCCCGGGTTTCGTCTATATTCTTCCCTAAGTTACCAAAAAGATCTTCAACTGTTTGTACAATTTTCTTTCCCCCGGGATGAAATATAAGATGATCTACCTTTTCAATATTAGAATTAAATTTCTTTAAAAATGGATGAACAATTTCTGGGAAATGAGATGCTATGGTTTGTGGCACGCTTTCATCTAAAATCATTTTGAGTCCGTGGTTGGTGAGATCAAAACCCATTAAATGTGTAGCTTCATAAAAATGATACATTTCCTCACCTAAAATTTTAGGACCCGAAGCGTTTTCTTCTGAAGAAAGCAATACACAAGCGGCGCCATCCCCAAAAATAGCTGCACTTACCATATTGGCCATAGAAAAATCGTTTAACTGGAAAGTAGCCGTGGGACTTTCTACTGCGATTACCGCGGCACGTTTCCCGGGATTGGCTTTTAGGAAATTTGCTGCATAGATTATTCCTGAAATTCCCGCCGCACAGCCCATTTCGGTAACCGGCAGCCGGGTAATATTCTGTCGCAATTCCAATTCATTTATAAGATAAGCATCTAAAGAAGGAATCATTATGCCGGTACAACTCACGGTAATTATAAAATCAATTGAATCTGCTTCCCAGCTATTATTTTGTAAAGCTTTTTGTAGCACATTTTTACCAAGCTTCTTAACCTCCCGCACATAAATATCGTTTTTATCTTCAAAAGAAGTCGCGGTAAAAACTTCTTCAGGATCCATAATAGAATAACGCTTATCTACCCCGGCGCCTTCAAAGATTTTAAGAACCTTTCTCCAGTAGCGATCTTCCTGACCTTCAAGCCAGGTTTCTACCAGTGGTAAAATATCCCGGGTTTCCCGTGAATACTTAGGTAATTCTTTCTCTACACCTACAATTTTTATACTCATATTTTTTCTTTCTGAATAATCCACTGATAGCGAAATGCCCACTTCCAGCTAATTTGATGATAGGTTTGGGGAATTTTTTCGGCAAAACCTTTTAATTCTTCTCTTTTGAATCCTCTTAAAATAGATATTAAACCATCTTTCCGGGCAATTTCATTATTGATAAAAACAGCACAAAATGCCTGAAACAACCTATAAGCAATTTTTGAGCGATGTAAATCGTTAATAATCACACCCAGCCTGGATTGTTGATTAAACAGATTTAGTAAAGCAGAAATTTGAACGTTTTTAAAATGGTGTAATGTTAAAGTACACAAGATTATGTCGCAATGAAAATTTTTAAATTCTTCACTAAAAATATCTAAAGATTTAAAATCAATTTCCGGGAAATCTAAAGACATTTTTTCAGCGATTTTGATGGCGTGTGTGTTGGCATCAATACCGGTAAGTTTGAATTTATAGCCATTTTTTCTTTCCCATCTGGCGATTTCCCGAAGAACGGCACCATTGCCACAACCTACATCTGCAATATGGATTTCTTTTGTTTTTGGTTGCTTTCGTACAATGTTCTTTACTCCTTCTAAGGTAATTTTATTCCCACCCAGCCATTTATTGATAATGTCAAGATCACGTAAAGTTTTATCGAGTTCCTGGCCTTTTAGGTCAAAATCGTCCATAATTTCAACCGCGTTGGTTCTTTTAGAGGTATCTATGCTCATACTATAGGTTGCCCGTGGGTTTTACTTATGATCTTCTCTAACAAGTACGGAAATTTTTTAACGAGTTGCTGTGAAGTCGAAGCCAAAAAAGGATTGATTAATATTTTTTGAAGAATTCGCCCGGTTTTTAATCGATTTTTAAAATGTGTATTCCAGTTCCCCCGGTATTGATTTTCCAGATTTTTACGGTCTAAATTTTTTCCTTTGAAATTATTTAAAATTGCTTTTGAAGCAATTTTTCCCGAATGAATAGCCATTGCCATTCCATTTCCGCAAAGCGGATGAATTAGCCCTGCAGCATCTCCCAGCATCAAAATATGATTATTGATAACCGATTTTTCCTGGAATGAAATTTGGGCAATACTCAAATCTTTCTCAAATAAAGGTTTAGCATTCTTAAAGAAGCCTTTTAAATATGTGTTTTGAAATAAAACTTTTTGCTTGAATTCTTCGGTATTTCGGTATTTTTTGAAGCTTTTATAGGAAACCATAAAACAAGCATTTACCGCCCCGGTTTCCGTTTTTGATAATCCGCAATAGCCGCCTTCAAAATTATGTAGCGCCACTAAATCTTCAGGAAATTCTGGCTTTTCATGATGTGATTTTACAGCGAGCCAGGAAGATTTTTCCTGGATAAATTCCCGTCCCAGGCTTTTATCAAGATTAGCTCTTTTTCCAAAAGCGCCTAATACTATTGGGGCTTTTAGTTGTTTTCCGGAGGAAAGTTTCAGGGTAAATTCATCATTTTCAAAATTTATATTTTCAACTGATTCAATTAGAGTTTCTGCTCCATTTTCTTCAGCTTTTTTAAAAAGAAAATCATCTAAAGCATAACGGCTTAAGCCCATCCCGCCCAGGCTTAAAGAAGTTTCTATAGATTTTGCATTTTGAGTGCTGTAAAGGAGTTTATGAATTTTTACCGGGTTTAAATCTTTTTCGAGATCTATATCCAGAGAATGGAGATATGGAATTACTTCGTTAGAAAGGTATTCCCCGCAGACTTTATGTCTGGGATATGCTTTTTTCTCTATAAGCAAGACACGTTTTCCTGCTCGGGAAAGATGAATGGCAGCAGTTAATCCCGCCAGGCCTGCACCTACTATAATTACTTGAAAATCTGCCATTGGTTGAAGATAAATAAATACATAAAAAAATCCCGGAAATTTCCGGGATTTAATATTTGTTTGAAGAAATAGAACCTAGTTCTTCTGTTCAGCCTGTTTTCTGGCTTCTTCTTTTAATTCTTCGTTTGCAACAATAGCGAGCTCTACCCTACGGTTTTTAGCACGACCTTCCGCAGTTTCGTTATCATATTTTGGTTGGGATTCTCCATACCATTTAGTTTCAAACCTTCCGCTGCTCAACCCCTGGTTGGTTAAGTAATTAGTTACAGCCTGTGCTCTGTTTTTGGATAAAGTAAGGTTGTATGTTTCACTTCCGGTATCATCGGTATGTCCTTCAACTAAAATATTAGAATCTGGATACTCTTTAAAAATATCGGCAAGCTTATTCAGGGTTTGTTGTGATTTAGCGTTAATATTATACTTTTCAGTATCAAAATATACACCGCTGCTTTCATCAAAAGTCACGTTAATTCCTTCGCCTACTCTTTCAACTTCAGCGCCTGGAATTTCCTGTTCAATTTCCTTGGCTTGCTCGTCCATACGGTTACCAATAATTGCTCCGGCTGCTCCACCTACAACTCCGCCAATAATGGCGCCAAGTGCAGTATTCCCGTCTCCGGTATTGTTTCCAACAACCCCACCAATTACGGCTCCACCGGCAGATCCAATTACAGCTCCTTTTTGTTTATTATTCGCATTCTTAGTGGCTTCACAACTAAAAAGAAGTGTGGCAGCAAAAAGAATGGCAAACATTCTGTTTATAGTAGTCTTCATAGTAAATTAATTTAATTAAAGTTTAGAAAAATTCATTCTTATCACAAATGGAGAACCCTCAAGCATTACAGATTGTTCCCAAACCATTTGAGTTCCAGAAAGTGATTTTAAATTCATTCGGAAACCTTGATTTCCCGTTGTAGAGTTATAATCTTCATCGGTTGGTTTCAATAGAAAATCGAAAATTCCTTCTGGAGTATTTTCTTCATCTATAGACCAAACAAAATACCGCTGCCCTGCACTGCAATTAGGTCCCTGTACAGTATATGCGCCTCTGTTATTATTAGAGACAAAATTCCACGTACTGTTTTCAAAACAGGATGCATTGGCATCATTTAGTAGGGTAACATCAAACTCACCAGAACTGTTTGGGTAAGTTACACTGGTAAGCGTCCAGTTTCCATTAAAGGTTTTTCTGGCTTCTTTAGCGGTTTTGCTGGGTCCGCAAGCGGCAAGTAGTAACGCTACAAAGCCAAGTATAAATATTTTTTTCATTAGTTAGTTGTTTGGGTTATACATAAAAATCCAATGCTTGCCGATTGGTACCTGGCGCAATACATTGGATTTTATTCTTTATTTATTTGTTTTTATCTTCTAAATAATCTGCTCACTAAAGAAATTACTAATAGTACCAGGAAAATGTAAAAGATTATTTTAGCAATGTCTGCAAAACCTTCGGCGATTCCACCAAAGCCGAAAATAGCAGCTACCAAAGCAATGATTAAGAAAATAACGATTAGACGTATCATAATAAAAGATTTTTGATTAGTTGTAATCTAAATTACGGTAGGTGTAGAACGGAGACAAAAGATTATTAATACTTTAACAGCAGAACTGTTAAGGAATCTTAAAATATGAAATACTTGGGCTTCTTATTATTAATAGTCTATTAATTGCTGTAATTTTTCCTTCAATTTTTTCTTCGGAAGATATCCTTCTTCAAGTGCAGCGGCAAACGGAATTGGAGTTTCCCCACTGCCAAGTCGCATTACCGGTGCGTCTAAAAATTCAAAACATTCTTCTGAAATAATTGCTGAAATTTCTGAGGCTAAACTTCCAAAAAGCGAGTCTTCGGTAAGTATAAGTGCTTTTCCGGTCTTTTTAACCGAATTAATAATGGTCTCTTTATCTAAAGGTTGCAGGCTACGAAGATCTATTAATTCAATGTTTTCTAATTCTGCTCCCTCTAAGGTATCTAAAGCCCAGTGAACGGCTGCACCATAGGTGATAATTGTAAGTTTTTCCCCTTCTTTTAATATTGAAGCTTTTCCAAATGGTAAGGTGTAATAATCTACGGGAACTTCCTGCCGAATACTGCGGTATAAAGCCTTGTGTTCAAAGAACAACACAGGATTTGGGTCGTTAAAAGCTGTATTCAGCAAGCCTTTTGCTTCATATGGAAAAGCTGGGTAAACAACTTTTAAGCCTGGAATCTTGGTAAACCATGCCTCATTGGTTTGACTATGAAAAGGTCCTGCACCTACCCCGGCCCCGCAAGGCATTCTTATAACCACATCGGCATTTTGATTCCATCGGTAATTGCTTTTAGCGAGATAATTTACAATGGGATTAAAACCGGAACTCACAAAATCTCCAAACTGCATTTCTACCATAGCCTTCATTCCATTTATAGAAAGTCCCATTGCAGTTCCCACAATAGCCGACTCACAAATTGGAGTGTTTCTAACTCTTTCTTTACCAAATTCTTCCAGTAATCCTTCAGTAATTTTAAAAACCCCACCGTATTCTGCAATATCCTGTCCCATTAACACTAGGGAATTATGTCTTTGCATAGATTGTTTTACCGCTTGAGAAATAGCGTCAATAAATCTTATAGTTTCAGTTTCTGAATTTGTTTTAATCTCTTGATATATAAACTCCTGGTAAACATCATTTAATTCATTAATTTCAATGTATTCTGAAACCGGTTCTTCATTAGCTGCTTTTAAATTTTCATCAATTTCAGCTTTAATTTCATTTTTAAAGTGAACATCCTGCTCTTCAGAAAGTATATTTTCTTCTATGAGAAAACGTTTAAAATTCTCTACGGGATCTTTTTGTTGCCAGAAATTCATTAAATCTTCTGGAACGTATTTTGTTCCACTGGCTTCCTCGTGGCCGCGCATTCTAAAAGTTTTGAACTCCAGTAAAACCGGTCGGGGATTTTGTCTAATACTTTCAGCAACCTCAGAAACTTTAGAGTATACTTCAATTATATTATTTCCGTCTATAATATGAGATTCCATTCCGTAGCCCTGGGCCCGGTCGGCAAGATCTTTACATCTATATTGTTCATTTGTTGGAGTTGAAAGTCCGTAGCCATTGTTTTCTATGCAAAACAAAACCGGTAAATCCCAGACTGATGCAATATTTAGCGCTTCGTGAAAATCGCCTTCACTGGTGCCTCCCTCTCCGGTAAAAACCGCGGTAAGCTTATTTTCATTTTTCAATTTATGCGCTAAAGCAATCCCATCGGCCACGCCAAGCTGTGGGCCTAAATGAGAAATCATTCCAACAATTTTATACTCCTGGGTACCAAAATGAAAACTGCGGTCACGACCTTTTGTGAAACCGTTTTGTTTTCCCTGCCACTGGGAGAAAAGTCGGTTTAAAGGGACGTTTCTAGAAGTAAATACTCCTAAATTACGGTGCATTGGTAAAATATACTCATCGGCGTTAAGCGCTTTCGTAACTCCAATGGAAATAGCTTCCTGGCCTATCCCACTAAACCATTTAGAAATTTTGCCCTGTCTTAGCAAGATGAGCATTTTTTCTTCTATTAAACGTGGCTTTAATAAAGATGCATATAAGTCTAATAACTGGGTTGAGGAGAGATTTTTCTTCTCAAATTTTATAGCAGGCGGCTGGGAAGAATTTGGTTGCATAGTGTGTATTTGTTTACCAAATGTAACCAAAATTATAAATGCTAAGAAATTTAAAAAGCCTCGTTAGCTCCCGTATTTTTCTTTAACTTTGTGTGTTAAATTCTCAAAAAACTAAGCATATTATGGCAATGAATAATATTCCAAGCGTAGATCTTGCCGATTTTCTATCTGATGATCCAAACAGAAAACAAAAATTTGTTGAAGAGATTGGCAAAGCTTACGAAGAGATTGGTTTTGTAGCTTTAAAAAATCATTTTCTTGATAATGAGCTGGAAGAAAACCTATATAAAGAAGTAAAAAGTTTTTTTGCGCTTCCTTTAGAAATAAAGAAAAAATATGAAATTGAAGGTCTTGCAGGTCAGCGGGGCTATATTTCCTTCGGAAAAGAACACGCAAAAGGTAAAAAAGAAGGTGATTTAAAAGAATTTTGGCATTTTGGTCAGGAACCGGCTGAAGATGCTAATCTTACTGAAGAATACCCCGAAAATGTGCAGGTTTCTGAACTTAAAGATTTTAATAAGGTAGGTATGGAAGCTTACCGGATGCTGGAAAAAACCGGTATTTATGTATTACGGGCACTAGCTTTATACATTGGTTTGGAAGAACATTATTTTGATCACTGGGCCAGCAACGGAAATAGTATTTTAAGACCTATCCATTACCCTCCTATTACCGAAGAACCTAAAGGTGCGGTTAGAGCCGGCGCTCATGGAGATATAAATCTTATTACTTTACTTATGGGAGCCTCTACAGGAGGTTTACAGGTATTGCGAAAAGATGGTGAGTGGATAGATGCGGTACCCCAGGAAGATGAATTGGTAATTAATGTGGGAGATATGTTAGAGAGACATACCAATAATAAATTACGCTCTACAATTCACCGTGTGATCAACCCACCAAAGGAGCAATGGGATAAACCAAGATATTCAATTCCTTTCTTTATGCACCCCAGAAGTGAAATGCGCTTAGATTGTCTGGAAGAATGTATAGATGAAGAGAATCCAAAACAGTATGAAGATATAACTGCCGGCGAATTTTTACACCAGCGCCTGGTAGAAATTGGACTCCTAAAAAAGTAAGTTATGGCGAAGAAAAAACTCGGACTAGAAGATTTAGGCGGTTTTGTTTTTTCTACAAATGATGATTTTGAAGGAAACGAGCACGAAGAAACCGAAGAAACCTTAGCACCAGCAGATCAGCAACTGGAAGCGCATTTTAGCAGTAAAGGTCGCGGTGGAAAAACCGTTACTATAATTAAAGGCTTTGAAGGAACTAATGACGATTTAGTAATTCTTGGAAAGAAGCTAAAGAAAAAATGTGGAGTTGGCGGTTCGGCTAAAGATGGTGAGATTATTATCCAGGGTGACGACAGGGAAAAGATTATGGAACTGCTTAGAAAAGATGGTTATAATGTAAAACGGGTTGGCGGTTAATTTCCACCAACCTTTAAATTCTCCCAATGGAAAAAAAGGCCCTGCATATTGTTAATGGTGATAGCTTAACCGAACAGGTTGAAGAACTGGATCTACCCGGGCAAATTATTGTTTGGCGGGAATTGCTATGCGAAGGGCCGTGTGTTAAAGAAGTCGGTTCTTTGAAATTCATTAGAAAAAGAGAGAAATTTTTAAAAGAAGCCTACAATATTTCTTCTGAAGAATATAAAGAGCGTTTTGTATCCCAGCTTAAAAAACTGAAAAAAGCCAAAGATTATGACCACGTGGTACTCTGGTTTGAATTCGATCTTTTTTGCCATATAAATATGCTGGCGGCCATAAGTTTTTACAGGGAACACCAGCCAAAAGTTCCTTTTTACCTGGTATGTAGTAAACGCCAAAAAGGAGAGGATGAATTTCTACCGCTTTCCAGGCTGCCGCAAAAACATTTATTAAATCATTTTAATAAAAAAATCCAGTTAGAAGAAGAAGACCTGGAGATTGCTAATTTGGTTTGGGAGCTGTATTGCAGCAACGACCCCATGAAACTCAAGAAACAAATAAAAAAGACTTCAAATTTTGAATATCTTTCCAGTTGCATTAGGGCGCATATAGAACGTTTTCCCAATAGTAAAACCGGTATTAATTCGCTGGAGAGAAATGTACTTAAACTGGTAGAAAATCAGCAAATAACTTCATTTAACCAATTGTTGGGTTACGCCCTGCAGTACCAGGGCTATTATGGCTATAGTGATTCTCAAATGGAAAGGGTTCTCAGTAAATTATCTATTTTCTATACGCTGGAAGATAATCGCGTGGTGTTAACCTCAAAAGGTGAGGATGCCTTAAACCAGAAGAAAAATTTTTACCAGGAACTTAAAAACGAAGAATGTTTGGGAGGTGCAAGAGTTTTTGATTTTCTCTATGATGCCGACTCCCATAAAGTTTTAAAATTATAATATGCCAATAGAAGCTTCAGAATTTATACAAAACAGTGATGGTAGCGTTTACCATTTAAATTTATTGCCAAAACATCTCGCTAAGACTGTGATTTTAGTGGGCGATCCTAATCGGGTTGAGAGAATTACCAGGCATTTTGATAAAGTTGAATTCAAATTAAAAAAACGGGAATTTTATACTCAAACCGGTTATTATAAAGGAAAACGCATCAGTGTGATTTCTACGGGTATTGGCCCCGATAATATTGATATTGTACTTAACGAACTTGATGCGCTTGTAAATATAGATTTTGAAACCAGGGAGCTTAAAAAAGAAATTACGAGTTTAGATATTATAAGAATTGGAACTTCGGGCTCTATTCAAAAGGAAGTTCCGGTAGATTCCTTTTTAATTAGCGAAAGCGCAATTGGCTTTGACGGACTTTTACACTTCTATGAAAGCGAGCATATTCAAAATTCAGAATTTGCTGATGCTTTTAGTAAACACTTAGACTGGTTTAAAAAGAAAGCCGCACCCTATGTAGTAGATGGGAGTGAAAACCTAATATCCCGTATGGAGTCTCCTCGTGTACATAAAGGTGTTACCGCTACAAATATTGGATTTTATGGCCCACAGGGAAGGATTTTGCGCTTAGCGCTTCAGGATGATAAAATGAACGATAATCTGGCTTCATTTTCATTTAACCATAAAAAAATCACCAATCTTGAAATGGAAACATCGGCAATTTATGGCTTGTCTAAATTACTTGGGCATAATGCGATTTCTATGAATGCAATAATAGCCAACAGAGCCGCGGGAACCTTTTCAAAAGATCCTAAAAAAACCGTAGATGAGCTTATTCAATACAGTTTAGAGCAATTGGCAAAGTAATCTTATTACAAAATTATAGAAGCCTTAAAATCTTTCTAACTGCGCATTTAACAGAAAATTAAAAGCAAACCTCTGCCCTTATTTGTATTTTTGGTCAAACCACTAATCAATAATGCAGGAACCACAAGAAATTCCATTAAGGCATCGTGACCTTAACTGGCTGAGCTTTAACGCTAGAGTCTTACAGGAGGCAGAAGATAAACTCAATCCGCTTTACGAGCGGATTCGTTTTTTAGCTATTTTCTCTTCTAATTTAGATGAATACTTTAGGGTAAGGGTTGCGCAGCTTCGCCAAATGAAACGTGTGGAGAAAAGCATTCGTAAAAAACTCGCCTTAAAACCTACTAAAACTACCAAGGAAATCCTGGAGGAAGTAAAACGGCAGCAGCACAAATTTGGCGAGATTTACCAAAAACAAATTTTACCCGAGCTTGCTAAAAACGATATTCTTATTATAGATGCCGAGCATTTTGATACAGCCCAAAATGAATTTGCATCCAACTATTTTCAGCAAAAGGTAAAATCGCATATTAAGCCCGAGGTTATTGATCTTGAGGAAGAAAATGAACTTTTTCTTCAAAACGCCGAATTATATTTTGTGGTGAGCTTTACCGATAAAGAAAAACTTGGGATCGTAAATATTCCTGTGGATGCCTGCGGAAGATTTGTTAATCTTGAAGGCGATGGCGAAGATAATTCCATAACCTATTTAGATGAAATTATTAGAAGTCAGGTAAGTTCTATTTTTAAAGATCATAAGATTGAGGGCGTTTATGAAATTAAACTTTCCCGTGATGCCGAGCTTTATATTGAAGATATTTATGAAGGAGTTCTGGCTGAAAAGATCTACGATTCACTCGCTCAAAGAACGGATGGGCAGCCAACACGACTATTATATGATGCAGAAATGCCAAATTTTCTTCATAAAAGAATTAGAAAACTGCTGAAACTGGGAAAAATAGATATGATGCCCGGTGGGAAATATCATAATTTCAATGATTTCTTTTCCTTCCCCGATCCTACAAATAATCCAGATCTTCATTATAAAAAACTTCCTGCAATAGCGCATAAAGTACTCTCGGGATCAAAAAACTATTTTGAAACAATCTCAAAGAAAGACCAGGCAGTGCATTTTCCCTATATGTCTTTTGCTTATGTAGAGAATTTCCTGGAGCAGGCAGTGGACGATAAAGATGTAACCGCAATAAAGATTTCTTTATACCGCGTTGCAGATGAATCAAGATTAACAAGCCTTCTTTTAAAGGCTCTGGAAAACGGAAAACAGGTTACGGTATTTGTAGAAGCCAAAGCCAGGTTTGATGAAGAAAATAATATAATTTGGGGCCGAAAATTTGAGGAAAAAGGCGCCAATGTAATTTACTCCTATCCTAAGATCAAAGTACATTCCAAAATAATGCTGGTACAGCGTATGGAAGGGGACGATTTAGTCAACTATTCCTATATAGGTACGGGGAATTTTAATAGTGAAACTTCAGAAATATATTGCGATCACGCTATTTTTACTTCAAATAAACAAATAGCTAAAGAATTATCGCGTTTGTTTAAAGTTCTTGAAGGAGAATTAATTATTCCGCGGGAAAAAAACTTATTGATCTCTCCATTTTCTACACGACAGGAATTTATTAAACTTATCTACAACGAAATTGATAACGCACGGGAAGGAAAAAAGGCAAAAATCACCGCTAAAATGAACAGCCTTGAAGATCCCGAAATAATCGAGTTGCTTTATAAAGCCAGTAGTGCCGGTGTAGAAATAAGACTGCTGGTTCGCGGTTTTACCTGCCTAATTCCAGGAGTTAAAGGTTTAAGTGAAAATATTTATATTACCAGTATTGTAGATAGATATTTAGAACACGGGCGTATTTATATTTTTGAAAACGGTGGAGATGAAAAGATCTATTACGGTAGTGCCGACTGGATGGCGCGTAACCTTTCCCGCCGAATTGAAGTGCTCTCCCCTATTCTGGATAAAGATGTAGCACAGGAATTCAAAGAAATCCTTGAAATTCAACTAAACGATAATGTAAAAGCGAGAATTCAGGATGCTGATGAGAAAAATGAGTATGTTAAGAGAGCAAACGGTGAGCAGCCCGTGAGATCGCAATACGAAATCTATAATTATTTAAAAGAAAAACATAGCAAATGAAAACTATAAAAGTAGGTGGAGTTCCCGAGCATTTTAACCTTCCGTGGCATTTATGTATAGAAGAAAAATTATTTGAAACGCGTGGCATTAATGTTATTTGGAAAGATTTTCCAGGTGGAACCGGTGCTATGAACAAAGCCTTACGATCTGGAGAAATTGATGTCGCAGTAATTTTAACTGAAGGAATTTTAAAAGATATAATTTCGGGAAATGAAAGTAAGATTATTCAAACTTACATAGGTTCTCCTTTGGTTTGGGGAATTCACGTAGCGGCGGGTTCTAAGTATAAATCGGTTGAAGAACTTAAACACACGAAAGCGGCAATTAGCAGAAAAGGTAGCGGTTCACATCTTATGGCCTATGTTAATGCACAAAACCACGAATGGAATACTGAAGAATTACAGTTTGAAATAGTAAGAGACCTGGATGGAGCTGTAGAAGCGCTAAAAGAAGATAAAGCCCAGTATTTTATGTGGGAGCATTTTACCACCAAACCTTTGGTAGATAACCATACCTTTAGAAGACTTGCAGATTGCCCTACGCCCTGGCCATGTTTTGTGATTGCTGCCAGAAATGAGAGTTTAAAAAATGAACCAGAACGCCTTAAAACGATGTTGGAAATTTTAAACAGGGAGACTCAACGCTTTAAAAAACTACCAAAAATCGCCGAAAAATTAGCCGAAAGATACGATCAGCGCCTGGAAGATATTGAAAAATGGCTTGATATTACACATTGGAGTGCAGAGCAAATAGCTGAAGCTGAGGTAGAAAAAGTGCAGGAGAAATTATTGGAACTAAACTTAATTTCAAAAAAACAGCGATCATCCGAATTTATTCATAATTTGTAGCCGAATTAATCATCAATCATAACTCATCAATTTTACTTTAATGAAAAAACTATTACTACTATTTTTAGTACTTATTTCATCAGTTACTTTCGCGCAAGACTCGCAAAATACCCAAACTACCGAACCCGATAAAAGGGATATTACTCAAAATGAATTAAGTATTGGTGCGCTTAACCTCGTTGCCTTTGGCGCTTTAGATCTCACATACGAACGCATTATCGATAAGAATTCCAGTTGGGCAATTGAAGGTTTTTTAAAAGCTTTAGATCGCGACAACGAGAATATAGACGATGCATTCTATAAAGATTTTTCGCTAACCGGGAAATATAAATATTTCTTTGGCGACCGTTACGCTCGTGGCTTCTACGTTCACGGTTTCGGAATGCTTTCCAGTGGAGAATATGACGATAATTATGTTGTGGGACCAGACGGCTATGGTTATTACGAATATGAAAATTACACAGATTTTGCGCTTGGCTTTGGTGTTGGTGGCAAATTCGTTTCTACGGGAGGATTCTTTTTAGACCTCGGGGCAGGAATTGGTAGAAACCTACTTAGCGAAAACTCTCCAACTATCGTGGGTCAGTTTAACGTAAATCTTGGATTTAGATTTTAAGCTTACCAGTCTATTGGTTGTTTCCCGTTTTCTTTTAAGTAAGCATTTGCTTTGCTGAAATGCTTATTACCAAACCAGTAACCACGGTTTGCGCTTAAAGGAGATGGATGCCCACTGGTTAATATAAGATGTTTAGAGGAGTCAATTTTGGCTCCTTTCTTTTTTGCATAACCTCCCCAAAGTAAGAAAACTACATTTTCTTTTTCCTTAGAAATGAGCTCTATTACTCTATCGGTAAATTGTTCCCAGCCTTTCTTTTGGTGCGAACCTGCCTGGTGCGCTCTAACCGTTAATGTGGCATTCAGTAATAAGACACCCTGATCTGCCCAGCGTTCTAAATTTCCGGAATCTGGTACCGGTTTACCCAAATCATCTTTAATCTCTCTGAAAATATTTTGAAGCGATGGTGGTGATTGAATTCCATCATTAACTGAAAAACAGAGTCCATTAGCCTGTCCCGGCCCGTGGTATGGATCCTGGCCTAAAATTACAACTTTGGTATTGGGAAATGTAGCGTGTTCAAAAGCTGAGAAAATATCTTTGCCTTTTGGAAAGCATGTATGTTCGGTATATTCGGTTTTTACAAATTCTGTCAGGCTTCTAAAATAATCTTTTTCAAATTCTTCGGCCAGTTCTTTTTTCCAGCTGGGGTGTATATCTACCTTCATTTTAATTAAGTAAATTTGCAGAACCTCAAAAGTAGGGAAATTTATTTATGATTAAAATTGCACCAAAAAGCCTTATAGACCTCGAATTCCCTGTTGTTTGCCAGCAAATTTCAGATTTATGCATTACAGGACCGGGAAAAGAAAAAGCTTTAAAACTTCAGCCATATAAAACTGGAAAAAAGACACTCTTCGGACTTCATCAAACCAATGAGTATGTAAGTTCAAAAACCCGGGAAAGCCGCATTCCAAATCACGGCTTTGATGCTATTAAAAATGAATTACGTACTCTGGAAATTGAAGATTCTATTCTTGAAATTGGAAGTTTCAGAAAAATCGCCAGCCTTTCAGAAACCGTAAATACACACATCAAATTTTTTAGAAAATTCGAGGAGTATTACCCGAGTTTGTTTGAAACAACTTCTGAAGTAGAATATACTACCGAAATTGTAGATAGCATTGGCGCGGTAATCAACAAATTTGGCGAGTTAAAAGATGACGCCACGCCGCATTTACAACAAATTAGGCGATCAATTAACCAGGTAAAAGGTCAAATTAACTCCAGTTTTGCTAAAGCGCTTACCACTTATCATTCTTACGGTTATTTAGATGAAATTCGTGAAAGTGTGGTTGAAAACGTTAGGGTTTTAGCCGTTACCGCTATGCACCGCCGTAAGGTGAAAGGCGGAATTTTAGGAAACTCGAAAACCGGAAGTATTGTTTATATTCAGCCGGAAGCGACTTACCAGTATACTCGTGAGCTTAACAATCTTGAGTATGAAGAAAAAGAGGAAATTAAACGTATTTTAAAGGAGCTGACCAATAGAATAAAGCCGTTTAAACCACTTTTAATAGATTATCAGAATTTGCTTTGTGAAATAGATGTTATTGCGGCAAAAGCCAAATATGCCGAAATGACCAATGGGTTGCTGCCAAAAATTACGAAAGAGCGCGAGCTTCAGCTTAAAGATGCTTACCACCCACTACTCTATTTAAGCAATAAGAAAAAAGGCGATAAAACCTATCCGCAAAGTATTGAACTAGCAAAAGACAACAGAATTATTGTAATCTCCGGGCCTAATGCCGGCGGAAAAAGTATTACCTTAAAGACCGTAGGATTATTACAGTTAATGCTACAAAGTGGAATTTTAGTACCTGTTCATGAGTATAGCAGGATGTGCTTGTTTGAAAAAATTCTAACCGATATTGGCGATAATCAATCAATAGAAAATCACTTGAGTACCTATAGCTACCGCCTCAAGAATATGAATTATTTTCTGCGGAAATGCGATGATAAAACGCTCTTCTTAATTGATGAATTTGGAACAGGAAGTGATCCAGAACTTGGCGGCGCTTTAGCTGAAACTTTTTTAGAAGTTTTTTATGAAAAAGAATCATTTGGTATTTTAACCACGCATTATGCGAATTTAAAAAAGCTGGCCAACGAAATGCCTAATATGAGCAATGCCAATATGCTTTTTGATTCTAAAAGCCTGGAACCAATTTATAAGCTTCAGGTTGGGGAAGCCGGAAGCTCATTTACTTTTGAAGTTGCCCAAAAAAATGGAATTCCTTATAGCCTTATTAATCGGTCCAGAAAGAAAGTTGAAAAAGGAAAAATTAGGTTTGACAGGAGTATTGCAAAACTTCAGCAAGAACGTTCTAAACTTCAAAAAACTACCGATTCTCTAAAAACTAAGGAACAAAAGGCAGCTCTTGAAAAAGACAAATTGGAGGAAACCAATACCAGGATTCAGCAAAAGCTGGAAAGCTACCAGGAGTTGTACGATAGCAACCAGCGCCTCATTTATATGGGACAAAAGGTGAATGAGCTGAGTGAGAAATATTTTCAGAATAAAAAGAAAAAGGAGCTTATTGGGGAATTCCTGAAGTTTGTAGAAATTGAAAATTCCAAGCGAAAGAAAGAGTCGGCTAAACAGCGAAAAATTCAGAAAGAAAAGGAGAAAAAAGTTCAGCAGGAAGTTAAAAAGAAGGTTGAAGTAATTCGAAAAAAGAAGAAAGAAGAAAAGGATAAAACTACTGAGAAAGAACGCCAGGAAGCGAATAAGCCTAAGATTCCGCCTAAAATTGGAGACAGGGTGAGATTAGAAGACAGCCGATCTGTTGGTACTTTAGATAAAATTGAAAAAGGAAAAGCAACCGTAAACTACGGAATGTTCACCACACAGGTTGATGTGGAAAAACTGGAACTGGTGCAGGCAATGAAAAAGAAATAATATGAAACTTCCAAAAGATAAAAAAATCGTTCTTTTTGATGGCGTTTGCAACCTCTGTAATAGCGCTGTTACTTTTATAATTGAACACGATAAAAAAGATGTATTTCGATTTGCCTCTTTACAAAGCGAAATTGGCCGAAAACTGGTTGAAGAACGCGGTATGGATCCTGAAGAATTGGATTCTATTGTTTTAATAGATCCAGGAGTTGCTTATTACCGAAAATCTACCGCTGCACTGGAAATTTCCAGAGAACTTTCCGGCGGTTATTCTTTGCTGAAAAACTTCCTATTTATTCCCGAAAGTCTGCGGGATGGCATTTATAATTTTATAGCTAACAAACGTTATAAGTGGTACGGTAAAAAAGAAAGTTGTATGATCTCTACACCAGAATTAAAATCTAAATTCCTGGACTAAGCTTTCTCTTTTTTCTCCAGTTCAGTTTCTTCAACATCACTGTCAGGGTGGTAATCATCATCCCATTCTTTTACATTGGGTGGTCCCATCTTGTCTACAGATTTTGCAACCATTAGTGAAACTGCGGCATCACCGGTAACGTTTACCATAGTTCTACACATATCTAAAGGTCTGTCTACCGCAAAAATAAGAGCTAAACCGGCTTCTGGAATACCGGCCTGGGCCAGTACAATAACGAGCATCACCATTCCCGCACCGGGCACAGCAGCAGAACCAATAGAGGCTAAAGTAGCAGTAGCGATAATTCCCAGTTGGGCACCAATACTAAGGTCCATTCCAAAGGCCTGGGCAATAAAAACTGCCGCTACGGCCTGGTATAGACTGGTCCCATCCATATTAATAGTGGCTCCAATTGGCAATACAAAACTGGAAACTTCCCGGCTCACGCCCATATGTTCCTCTACCCTCTCCATAGTAACGGGTAAAGTAGCAGCGCTGGAACTTGTTGAAAATGCCAGTAATTGTGCCGGAGCAATTCCGTTTACAAAGAAAGAAGGTTTGTTTTTAGTTACAACCCAAACCAAAAGAATATAAAACCCTATCATTAAGGCAAGGCCAATTAGAACGGTTACTCCGTACATGGCAAGTGCTGCAAAAAGATCGGTGCTGGGAGATTCTACCACCAGGGCGGCAAGAAGTGCAAATACACCATATGGCGCCGTAAGCATAATTAAATCTATCATTTTTAGGATCACTTCATTGAATCCGTCAAAGAAATCTTTTACCGGTTTTGCTGTTTTTTCAGGAATAAGAATAAGCCCAATTCCAAAGAAAATAGCGAAGAAAATTACCTGAAGCATATTGGCATTATCGCCAGCAGCAGCAAAAATATTTTCGGGAACTATATCCTCTAAAGCCTGTAAAGGCCCAGATTCCCTTTGTTTATCGGCATTGGCTTTAATCCCGGATGCGTCTCCCTCATAACTTGCAATAAGATCTTGCTGGGTTTCTGCGGTAATTGCGTTCCCAGGTTTTATAAGGTTAACCATTCCAAGCCCTATACTTACCGCTACAATAGTAGTGAAAATGTAGATCCCTATGGTTCTCGCTCCCATTTTTGAAAGCTTCGAAATATCTTTAAGGTCGGAAATTCCTTTTACCAAAGATGCCAGAATAAGAGGCACTGCAATAAGTTTCAAGGCATTGATAAAAATGTTCCCAAAAGGTTTTATCCAATCTGCAATAAATTCTGATCCCCAGCTAAAATTTGTAAGAATTAAGGCAAAAATAACCCCGGCAGCCATTCCAAGTAAAATCTGCCAGTGCAGTGCAAGTTTTTTCATGCTAAGTAAATTTCAGGATTTAAATCAATTAAATTTTTGAACTTTTATTCTGAAGTAAATAATCGGCGATCACTAGGGCGGCCATTGCCTCAACTATTGGGACAGCACGAGGTACTACACAAGGGTCGTGTCTTCCTTTTCCCTGCATTTCAACATTTTCGCCCTGTTTATTTATGGTTTCCTGTTTTTGCATAATTGTAGCTACAGGTTTAAAAGCTACATTAAAATAAATATCCATTCCGTTAGAAATACCACCCTGTATACCACCGCTTAAATTGGTTTTAGTGGAGCCGTCTTCATTAAAAAGGTCGTTATGTTCGCTACCTTTCATTTTAGTTCCTTCAAAACCACTACCGTATTCAAAACCTTTTACGGCATTTATAGAAAGCATAGCTTTACCCAATTCGGCGTGAAGTTTATCAAAAACCGGTTCTCCAAGGCCTTTTGGCATATTTCTAATTACACATTGCACGGTTCCACCCACGGTATCCCCTTCTTTTCTAATTTGCTTTATGTAATCTTCCATTTTTCCTGCGGAAGCTGGATCAGGACAACGTACTGCATTGGTTTCAATTAAACTAAAGTCAAGTTCTTTGATATTTTTATCCAGTTCAATTTTTCCAACTGAAGCTGTATAGGCATTAAACTGAATATCCTTTAGAAATTGTTTTGCGACCGCACCGGCTACTACCCTGCAGGCAGTTTCACGGGCAGAAGACCTACCGCCGCCGCGATAATCGCGCACACCATATTTTTCATCGTACGTATAATCGGCGTGGCTGGGACGATACGTGTCTTTTATATGCGAATAATCTTTGGATTTCTGGTTGGCATTTTTAATTACAAACCCAATAGGAGTTCCCGTAGTTTCTCCTTCAAAAATTCCTGAATAAAACTCTACGGTATCAGGTTCCTTTCGTTGAGTAACAATCGATGATTGACCGGGTTTTCTACGGTTGAGTTCGGTTTGAATTTTTTCAAGATCCAACTTTATTCCGGCCGGGCAACCGTCTATAATTCCTCCAATGGCCTGCCCGTGGGATTCTCCAAAAGTGGTTAGTTTAAAAAGTTTTCCGAAGGAATTTCCTGCCATTTTATTGATTTTGAACAAATGTAATTTTTTCAGTCAATATTTGAAAATGTAAGTTGATTTAATATTCCGTTAACAAATGGAAATGAATTTAATGATTTGATAAATATTCAATAAGGCAGATTAAAGGTTTTAATTCTGCTGATTTCTGTTATTTGTAATGAAAAGAAATTCAAGCATTTGACAAGTAAGAGAAAGCCGGAAATAGTTGTTATTTCAGATATTCATTTAGGCACATTTGGCGCTCACACTAAAGAACTTCTGGAATATTTGGAGAGTATTCAGCCCAAAAAACTGGTGTTGAATGGAGATATTATTGATATTTGGCAGTTTAGAAAAAGTTATTTCCCAAAATCTCATCTTGAAGTTATTAAAAAGATCATTGATCTTAGTACTACTGGAACCGAAGTAATTTATATTACCGGAAACCACGATGAATTCCTTAGAAAATTTAGCGATACCCAACTAGGTGATTTAACAATTACCAATAAATTAGTGCTAGAGCTGGATGGCAAAAAAGCCTGGTTCTTTCACGGGGATGTATTTGATGTTGGAATTCACAAAGCGAAGTGGATCGCTAAACTGGGCGGTTGGGGTTACGATGTGTTGATCCTCATTAATCGTCTACTCAACCAAATACTGGTTAAAATGGGAAGAAACAAATATTCGTTTTCTAAAAAGATAAAAAACAGTGTAAAAAATGCCGGGAAATTTATCTCGGCATTTGAAAAAACCGTTTCAGATCTTGCTATAGAAAGGGGCTATAAATATGTGATTTGTGGCCATATTCACCAGCCCAAAATGATAAGAAAAACCAATAAAAAAGGAACCTGTTTATATTTAAATTCTGGAGATTGGGTAGAAAACCTGAGCGCACTGGAGTATGAAGATAAAAAGTGGAACATCACTTATTACCATCAACTTCAAAAACAACCTGAAAAAGGCCTGCTTGCAGCTATAACCGTAATAAAATAAAGATTAGTCTGGCAATTCTTCAGCATAAAAACCTTTTTCAGCAATTAGATTAATAATAGCTTCCCGGCAAATTTCATTATTAAAAGATTCAATTCTCAGGATATTATCACAATCTTCTAAATCAAAATTAGCTATATAATTGCTGAAATTTAAGTGAATAGAATCTACAAATTCTTCTGCCAGGGCTGTATCTGTAATATTGGTTTTAAATACTCTAACCATTTTTTTTCATTTTTTGGTTAAGGATTTTTTATCAAACTTATTTTAAGTTTCCAGTTAGTAGCAGTCTACTTAATAAGTTACAGAACCTAAGGTTAATTTATAGTTAACAAATTAGGTGGTTCTATTCCGGAAAATCTTCTGAAGCTTTTACCTCTTCAATCTGTAACGTATGTCTACCGGTATGGCCGGCGATAAATAGCATAGATTGATAGGCATCTACTGCGCCAAAAGGGGAATCACTAATATGATTTCTGAAAGTTTCTACCGGCGTTTTCTCTATAAAATCCAGGATTATTTGCCGTTGTTCATTAAAAGCTGCCATAGCTGTTTCAGGATTGTTGTACTGTCCATCCCCCGTTAATTCATCAGTGGCCTGGGCTTTTTTACTTCTGTCTTTTATTCCTTCAATTAAATCTTCGTCTTTAAATTTCACTTCTCCTTTTCGTTCCGGATTTTCGGGTTTTTTTAGCTCGCTTTTAGCCATTTCAAACAGCATTTTTTCAGTTAAAATAATGTGTTCTATACATTGACTAATTGACCATTCATTTTCAGAAGGTTTAAAATGCATTTGTTCTTCTGAAAGTCCGGAGATTTCGTCTTGCAGGTTCTCTGTGGTTTCTTCAAAATAATTTAAAAGAAACTCATTGTTGTTTGTATTTTGCTGTGCTGTAATTGGCAAACCTGCTATAAAGAACAAGATGCCTAAAATTGAATTTTTCATAATTGAATTTTATATTGATTGTTTTTGATGGTATAAATTTTATTTTTCTATTGGATAATTCAGATTCCATTTGATTCCGAATTTATCTGTAAAACTCGCAAAAAGATCACCCCAGAACATTTCTTCCAGCGGCATTTCTACATCTCCGCCAGCCGAAAGTTCTATGAAAAGTCGGCGGGTTTCTTCTTCACTTGCGGGAGTTACCGAAATATAATTACTGCTTCCAAAAACAGCTTTCTGCCCAAAGGCTTCAATACAATCAGATCCCATTAAAACGCTGTCACCAATTGGTAGAGAAACATGCAGAATTTGATTTTCATATTCCTTCGGAATTTTATCTGCACCTTCTTCTCCCGGAGGCATATCTGTAAAACGCATCAACTGTGAGAAATCACTTTTAAACACCGATTTATAGAAGTTAAAAGCTTCTTCGGTATTGCCGTTAAAATTTAAATAAGGATTTAGTGTTGTCATTGTTTTTGAATTTAATTAATTATAGTTTTTGTTTTATAATGATTCAAATGAGACCCTGAAACAAGTTCAGGGTGACGAAGATTTCTAAGCCTGGTAACTTCATTTTAAATTTTCCGCATACTTTTTAAAATTATTCAAAATGGCCTGCCAGCCTTCTTGCTGCATTTGGCGACTGTTTTGGTTTTCAGCTTCAAAGCTTTCTTTTATAAGAGTATTGTTATCTTTTTCATTAAAAATTACACTGACTCTCCTCCCATCAGAAAGTTTATAGCTAAGAGATTTGTTAGGTTTTACTTCGCTATAAATACCTTCAAAATCAAAACCGGTACTACCGTCTTTAGCTTCCATACGGTAAGATAATTTGCCGCCTTTTTTTAAATTATTTTTAGCCGAAGTTGTATGCCAGTCATCTGAAGCCGCATTTCAGTTTTCAATATGTTCCGGTGTGTTCCATACCTCCCAAACCTTTTCAACAGGAGCATTAACTATAGCAGAAATTGTTATCGGGTTTTTCATCTGGCTATCGTTTTCAGCTATTTCTTTTAATTTCTCCAATGCTTTAGGCCAGGTTTTTAAAAAATAATCCTTGTATTCAGCTTTTAAATCCATAGTTACGGTGAGATTGGTCTTTCCGTTTTTATCTTTTAACCGGTAATTTTCCATCAGCCCGGCCCAGGATTTCACTTTTTCACTTTCATAATCTTCCTTGCCGTTTTTATCAACCATCCCAATATGCTTAAAATTCATAATTTCGGGATCTTTACGTTTATCGATTAGTGCAACCATACCTTCTCCATCGGCATTTATGAAATATACTTTACTACCTTCCTTCCAGTCAGATTTTGCCCGGGAGCCTTCGCTAAACGGCGCTGTCCACTTTGGGTAGGTTTCATCGCTCCATAATGCCTCCCAAACCTTTTCTCTAGATGCATTAATTGTGCTTGTAAATTCTTTTCGTTCCATAATTTTATTTTTTATTATTAAGCTAAGAGTTCAGTTGAATTATAGAATTAGCTTTTTAAGCTTTTAAATCATTAAAATCCATCCATGTAAAATACATTGAACTTATGACCGTCTGGATCAGAAAACACAAAACCGTAATATCCTTCCCCAAATTCATGAGGTTTGGAAACAATGGTGCCTCCTGCATTTTTAACTTCTAATTCCCACTGGTTTACTTCATCTACACTTGAAGCTGCCAGGGTGAATAAAACTTCATTACCCTTCTTTAAATTAGCTAATTCACCATTTGATGCGGTTTTAAGCTTACTTTCTATAAAAAAGTGAATCACAAAATTATTATCTCCCACCATGAAACTCATAAGCTCTTTTGAGGGACAGGAATTATTGGATTTAAAACCTAAATTGGTATAAAAACTTGTTGTTCGCTCTAAATCTTTTACAGCTAAATTTGCCCATATTTGCTTTGTATTCATAAGCTTTAGATTTAAGTTTTTTACTCGATAATGTAGATTTAAATACTTTGAGGTAGTTTACTAGCCTTCAAAATCCTTCTTTAATTGCTGAATATCGAATTTCTTCATTTGCATAAAGGAAGCGATGGCGCGTTCTCTTTTTTCATTATCAGGATCCTGCAGCATTTTATTAAGTAAAGTGGATGGTACCACCTGCCAGGAAATTCCAAACTTATCTTTTAGCCACCCACATTGCTCTGCTTCGGGTATTGTAGAAAGCTTGTTCCAGTAATAATCTATTTCTTTTTGGGTTTGGCAATCAATGATAAATGAAATGGCTTCATTAAATGGAAAATCGTTTTCTACCCCGCTAGCCATTGCCATAAAAGTTTGTCCTTCCAGCTGAAACTGGCCGTGTTTAACCGTGCCAAAAGCGTAATCGTTTTTATCTTCTTTGGTATATTTTAAAATGCCTTCAATCTGGGAATTTTTAAAAACCGAAGTATAGAAATTTATCGCCTCTTCTGCCCTACCGTGGCTATTACCGGTAAAAAAGAACGAGGGCACAATTTTTTCTTTTGTGTTTTGAGATTCTTCCAGCATTAATTGCCAGTTAACTCCAAACTTATCCTCAACCCATCCATATTTTGGACTCCATTCATAGTTATCTAAGGGTATTAAGACTTTTCCATTTTTCTTCAATTTAGCCCAAAAATCTTCAATTTCTTTTTCTGCATTACAAAGCACGAAAAATGAGACTGAAGGATTTAGTTGAAAATAATCCCCGCCATTTAAGCCTACGAATTCATAATTTTCAATAGAGAAATTCACAGTCAATACACTACCTGGCTTTTGCTTATGAATTTCCTGACCTGCTTTCCCATAGCGGGAAATATTTTTAATTTCAACGTTTTTAAAAACTGTTTTATAGAACTCCACCACTTTCTCCACCGATTTTTTTTCGTTGTCGAACCACAGGTGGGGTATAATTTTTTGTGTTTTCATTTTTCTAATCATTTGAATTTATAGGTCATTTTAAAACAGTTCAGAGACTATTTATTTAAAACTATTCTTCCTTCAGCGGAATTACATACGAAGTCATTTTCTTCACTTTCGCATTTTTAAATCCGTTGAATTCATAGAGGTCACAAAATCCATATCCCTTTTCTTTACCGTTTTTCTTTAACCTAAAAGTACCATTTGAGGCGGCAGATTTTCCGTGGGTAATGATTTTATCAACCTTCATTTCCAGCATTTTAATATCTTCCATGGCAGCCATTTCTTTTTCAATTTCTACTTTGCCACGGCTGGTGTTTCCTCCAATCATTTCCCAAACAATATCTTCAGTCATACAATTTAGAATATATGGAATATCTCCTTTCGCAAATGCATCGTTAAGCTCCCGGATAAACTTTTCTTTTTCTGTCATAATTTCGTTCTTAATAAAACCTGTGAGGTTATGTTTTAATTCATTCCTGCAAAATCGAGATATTATTTCCAGCCGGGTCTTTAAACCAGGCTATATCTGGACCTTTTCCATCGCTTCTACATACTCCTTTTTCATCGGTGGTGATTTCTCCTTCATATTGTTCAAACTGAACTCCTTTTTTAACCAGGTGGTTTACAGCTTTATCAATATTTTCTACCGGGATATTTAATACGGTAAAAACAGCCGGTTGGTGATCTGGTTTTGGATAGATTATAATGTTATTATTATCAGGAATATCTAATTCAATATGTCCCATAGTATTACTCTTCACTGAAAACTCCAGGATATTGCTATAAAACCTTTCTGCTTTATCTATATCGTTTACCGAAAAGCCGCTAAATACTGATGAATACTTAAACATTTCACATTAATTTATTGGTTATCATAAAATTACAGGGTTTTTAGTAAAAACAGCTGGGGGAAATACGCCAAATTTTAGGGGAGTTTGCGTCAAAAAAGTTTTAGAGTTATTAAATTAGTTCCTTGATTTTCAGAATAAATCAATAATAAATTCGTTTTAGAAACAAGAGTAAGACAGATGAAAAAGCATATTTCCATACTAATTCCCAGGGGCCATACCAGTTTGGTAAATATTGTTGGTTCACACCAAATTTTTAATCAGGTGAACGGCTTTTTAGAACAGCGCGCTAAGAAACCGCTCTTTGAAGTGGAGCTCGTAGGCGTTTCTAATCCTACCGAGCAAACCAACGGACTTTTTTCAGTTAAACCCGAAAAAATGATTGAGGAGATCACTAAAACCGATCTTATAATTATTCCCGCCATTCACGATGAACCGGAAGTTGCTTTGGAAAAAAATAAAGATTTTATACCCTGGTTAAAGAAACGCTATGAAGATGGAACCGAAATTGCCAGTTTATGCGTGGCAGCCTTTTTCCTGGCTGAAACGGGACTTTTAAACGGGAAACAGTGCTCAACCCATTGGATTCACGCTGATAATTTTAAATCTCGTTATCCTGAAGCCAATTTGGTAGCCGATAAAATTTTGACTGAAGATTCGGGTATTTATACCAGTGGTGGGGCTTATTCTTATTTAAATATACTTTTGTATTTAGTTGAAAAATATGCGGGTCGTGAAATGGCTATTCTTACTTCTAAAGCTTTTATGATAGATATGGATAAAGCGGAGCAATCGGCATTTAGAATATTTGAAGGTCAAAAAAGTCATGAAGATCAAACCGTAAAAAAAGTTCAGGAATATATTGAAGCTCATTTTCCGGAAAAAATTACTGTAGATAATCTGGCTAATAAATTCGCTCTTAGCCGCCGCAGCCTGGAACGCCGATTTAAAAAAGCAACACATAATACCATAAGCCAGTACACACAACGCGTAAAAGTTGAAGCCGCCAAGCGTAGCCTGGAAACTTCCCGTGAAAATGTGGGCGAAGTAATGTTTGAAGTCGGTTATTCTGATGAAAAAGCCTTTAGAAACACTTTCAAAAAAATAACCGGGATTTCCCCGGTTCAATACCGAAATAAATACAATCGCGCAAGGGCGAGCACTTAATTAAACCAAAGCTTCCCTTAAAATACTCACAGGATGCAGTGCGTTGCGTTTTGTTCCATCAAAAATCTGGTGGCGACAACTTGTACCATTTGCTGAAATAAGCGTTTCTTCAGTTGCTTTTCTAACTGCAGGGAACAAAGTTTGCTCGCCAATATTCATACTCACCTCGTAATGTTCTTTTTCGTAACCAAAAGAACCCGCCATCCCGCAACAACCTGATGGAATAATACTTACTTTAAAGTTCTTTGGAAGATTAAGGATATCAAAAGTCACCACCGTATTTGAAAGTGCTTTTTGATGGCAATGTCCATGAATCTTAATGTTCTTTTCTTCTGAAGTAAATTGTTCCGGGTTTATATTACCAAGTGCGATTTCCTTTTTTAGAAATTCTTCTATGATAAATGAGTTTTTTGCCAGTTTTTCAGCTTCCTTCTTATTATCGCCTAAACGTAAATATTCATCTCTAAAAGTTAAAATAGCCGATGGTTCCAGGCCAATTAAAGGTGTTTCTTCAGAAATTAAATCTTTAAAAACAGTTATGTTTTTATTAGCAAAAACCTTTGCTTCCTCAAGGAAACCTTTAGATATATGACTTCTACCGCTTTCCTCATGTTTTACAATTTTTACCCGATAATTGAGTTGATACAATAATTCCAGCGCATCAATTCCAATATCTGAATCGAGGAAATTAGTGAATTCATCGTTGAAAAAGTAAACTGTTTTGATAGGATTTTCAAGTTGAAAACGCTTCTTATTTTTCTTATAATAGTTAGCCAGGGTTCGCTTTGCTAAAATTGGTAAACTCCTTTCGGGTGCTACGCCCATCATCTTTTTAGCAATGCTGGAAGTGAAAGAATTTTTAAAGAAAAAATTGGCGATTCCAGGAGTTTTAGAAGCCAGGCCGTTCATTCTGCCATTGTTCGCAAATGCCTTACTTCTTAAGCTTTTCCCGTTTTCCTTTTGATATTGATACTGGAATTCGGCTTTTAAAGCAGCTACATCAACACTGGAAGGGCATTCGCTTTTACAGCCTTTACAACTAATACAAAGATCAAAGGCCTCCTTTATTTCTTCGTGGTTAAACCTATTACTTTTATCTGAATTTGTTAAAAACTCCCGTAAAGTATTTGCCCGGGCGCGAGTAGTATCCTTTTCGTCTTTTGTGGCCCGATAACTTGGGCACATTGTGCCACCGGCTTCAGCCGATTTTCTACAATCTCCACTCCCGTTACATTTTTCGGCAAGTTTTAGAATTCCTTCAGATTCTGAAAAATCCATTAAAGTAGAAATCTCAGGTTCTTTTCTGTCTACTTCATAACGAAGGGAAGTATCCATTGGAGCGGTATCGGTGATCTTACCGGGATTAAAAATATTATCGGGATCAAAAGTGAATTTAAGATCTCTTAGAATTTGATAATTTTTAGGACCAATCATCATTTCAATGAACTCAGCCCTTACCCTACCGTCCCCGTGCTCGCCGCTCAAAGAACCATTGTATTTTTTTACGAGTTTGGCGACATCAGTAGTAATACTTCTAAAGAGTTTTACGTCTTCAGATTTCTTTAAATTCAGGATTGGGCGTAAATGAATTTCCCCGGCACCGGCGTGTGCATAATACACGGCATCCTGGCCGTAATTTTTCATTATTTCGGCAAATTCAGCAATATAATCGGCTAAATAGGGAATCGCTACCGCGGTGTCTTCTATACAGGCTACGGCTTTTTTATCACCAATAATATTTCCTAAAAGTCCGAGGCCGGCTTTTCTCAGCTCCATTGCCAGCTCTATTTGTTCGCCCATTAAAACCGGAAAAGCATAGCTTAAATTAGATTCTCTTAAAGTTTCTAATACACGTTTGCTCTGTTCCTGGACTTCGGCAGCGGTATTTGCCCTAATTTCCAGCATTAAAATCGCTTTGGGATCTCCTTCAATAAAGAAGCGATTTTCTTTATATTTCAGGTTTTGTTTGGTGCAATCCAGGATGGTTTTATCCATCATTTCGCAGGTATACAGTGAATGCTTCATCACCGGTACCACGGCTTGCATGCAGCTTTCTATACTATCAAAATGAGCGGCGATCATAGCGGCTTCCGGAGGTTGTAAATCGTCCAGTTTCAGCGTTATCTCTGTAGTAAAAGCCAAAGTACCTTCACTTCCGCTAAGTAATTTACACAGGTTTAATGGCTCGGTAGAATCTTCAGAAAAAACTTCAGCATAGAGCAATTCATCTATAGCGTAACCGGTATTTCTTCGGTGTAAACGTTTAGGTGGATATTTCTCAATTAGCTCTTTTTTGTTTTCTTCAGAAGATAAGTGCTTATGGATATTTCGATAAATCTCACCTTCCAGGTTTTCCAGCTTTAGCTTTTGCTGAAATTCTTCTGCAGAAATATCTTTAAATTCGGCTTCACTCCCATCGCTAAGAATGGTTTTTAAAGAAACCAGTTTTTCCCGGGTTGTACCGTATTTAATAGAAGTGGTTCCGCTGGAATTATTTCCTACCATTCCACCAATCATACACCTATTGGAAGTTGAAGTATTGGGGCCAAAAAATAAACCAAATTCATTTAAAACCCGGTTAAGGTCGTCACGAATTACACCGGGCTGTAAAGTCACGGTCTTCGCTTCCTCATCTATTTTTATGATTTTTGTAAAATGCTTAGAAACGTCTACCACAATCCCATCGCCTACACACTGGCCGGCCAGCGAGGTTCCTGCGGTTCTTGGGATTAAAGAAGTTTTATTTGTTTTTGCAAATTTTATAAGTTTCTTTAAGTCGTTTACACTTTTTGGATAACAGACTGCCAAAGGCATTTCGCGATAAACGGAAGCATCTGTAGCAAAGATTGATCGCCATAACTTATCGTCATATAACTGGCCGTCAATTTGCTGGGATAGTTGGTTAAGTTTTTCTTTCATAATTATGGGTTAAAAATAGAAAATTTCCCCTAAAGCGCTTAACAGATTTTTAAACAATATTAACAATAGATTGGCTTACCAGAAGTTTTCGGAGCGGTTTTAACATTTAAATTTGCCAACAAATCTAAAAATGCTAACTATGAAGAAATTAGTTTTACTTGCCGTTTTTACAATCGGCGCTACGTTTTATAACCAGGCTGAAGCTCAGACTATTTCAGACAATGCCATTGGACTAAGATTTGGTGGTGGAGATGGTGTTGGTGCTGAAGTTTCTTATCAAAGAGCAGTAGGAACCAATAATAATCGTTTAGAATTTGACCTTGGATGGCGTGATAATAGCGATTATGATGCATTTAAACTTACCGGACTATACCAATGGGTTTGGAATATTGAAGGCGGATTTAACTGGTACGCAGGTGCGGGAGCTGGAATCTTAGGTGTGGATGCTAACCGGGAATTTCGTGATGAGGATGACGGTACTTATTTATTCCTTGCAGGTGATATAGGTATTGAATATAACTTTGATATCCCGTTATTGCTTTCTTTAGACTTTAGACCAGAATTTGGATTCTTTAGCGATAATAATGTACTGAATGAATTTTCTCCTGATATAGCTCTTGGAGTAAGATACCAATTCTAGATAATAACAGATAAGGTTAAAGAAAAAGAGGCTGATTCAAAATCAGCCTCTTTTTTTATACGGTAATTTGTAAAGCTCTTTTATAAATATCTTCATAAAGCGGCATTACATTTTTAATGTCAAATTTTTCAGCAACACTCCTGGCGTTGTTTTTAAATTTCTCCAGGGTTTCATCGTTTTCCAGGATTTTTAAAGCATTAGCTGCCATTTCCTGAACATCACCTACATTACTTAAATACCCAGAAATTCCATGTTGGTTAACTTCCGGAAGCCCGCCGGTATTTGTAGAAATTATGGCGACTCCATTGACCATCGCTTCCAATGCCGAAAGACCAAAACTCTCTTTTTCTGAAGGCAGTAAGAATAAATCAGAGAAGCAGAGAATCTTATCTATTTCGTGACTTTGCCCCAGGAACATTACTTTATCTGCAATATTGAGTTCATCTACCAGGTCTTCTGCCATTTCTTTTTCAGGGCCTTCTCCAACCATCATTAATTTCGCATCTATTTTCTTCTGAATTTCATAAAAGATTTTAATCACATCATCTATGCGCTTTACTTTTCTGAAATTACTAATATGCGTAATAATTCTCTCTTTATTTTCGGCCATCATTTCGCGCTGGCAGTCGGTAAAGGCTTTATTATCGTATTTGCTGCAATCTATAAAATTGGGTATTACTTCAATTTCATTCCTAATTTTGAAGAATTTTAGGGTGTCTTCTTTTAAACTTTTAGAGACCGAGGTCACTATATCGCTGTTATTAATACTAAAAGTCACCGCCGGTTTGTAAAAAGGATGATTGCCAACCAAAGTAATATCGGTCCCGTGAAGTGTAGTTACCATGGGTAGGTTAATTCCTTCTTCAGCAAGCATTTTTTTAGCCATATAACCGGCATAAGCGTGCGGAATTGCATAATGAACATGCAACATTTCAATATCAAACTGTTTTACAACATTTACCAATTTACTACTAAGCGCAAGCTCGTATGGTTGATAGTGAAATAGCGGATATTCCGGAACGTGTACTTCGTGAAAACGTACATTGCTTGAAAGTTGATCTAAACGTACAGGTTGACTGTAGGTTACAAAATGTATTTCGTGACCACGTTTTGCAAGGGCCAGCCCCAGCTCTGTGGCTACTACTCCACTACCTCCAAAGGTAGGATAACATACAATGGCTATTTTCATTAAGCTCGATTTACTCACCTTAGCGAGAATTTTAATAACACGGCCAAAGACCGAATTCTTAGTTTTTAAATGAAGTTTTGCAAATAAGTTCTCCCAATATTCTAAAAATCTATAGATTCGTAGATAACTTCCTGTATTCTAGATCTTACATCTTCCCTAATTAACTTCCTATTGGTAGAATCGGGGAAAGTTCTATTAGACAAAAATACATAAACAATTTCTTCTTCGGGGTCTGCCCAGGCAAAGGTGCCCGTAAAACCGCTATGGCCAAAACTTTCCATAGATAAACAGTTACAGGTTGGACCCGAGCTTCCCAGTTGGGGTTTGTCGAAACCAACGCCACGTCTTACATTTTTTTCGCAATAATAACAGGTATTAAATTTAGAAATGGTTTCTTCTTTTAAATACCTTTTACCACCGTAGACCCCATTATTAAGGTAAACATGCATTATTTTAGCCACATCGGTAGCGGTGCTAAAAAGCCCGGCGTGCCCTCCAATACCTCCCTGCAAAGCTGCACCCTGATCATGCACCACCCCGTGAATAAGTTGCCTACGCCAAAGTTTATCAATTTCGGTAGGAACAATTTGTGCTAAGGGAAATCTTGAAGCTGGTATATAACCTGTATGGGTTGCTCCCAAAGGTTTATAAATTTTCTCCTGGGTAAGATTATGCAAAGTTTGGCCATAATAGCCTTCCAGGTAATATTTTAAAATGTAGAACGGTAAATCACTGTATTTATAATCTAATCTTCGTTCTAAGTCGCTATCTCTAATAATACTGATAATTGTATCTTTCATGTCATTTCTAAGATACATCTCATTGGCAACTTTAGTATTAAATTCAGCTGAAGGCGTTTTCTGAAAATAATCTTTAGAAGGTAACCTTGTTTTTCTGTCTATAGTATTAATATGAAAAGGAATCCAGGATTTTAACCGGGCATAATGCATAAGCATATCCTGTAGCCTAATATTCGCTTTATTCGAATTTTGAAAAACAGGCATCATTTCTCCCAACTTTGAATCAAAACTTACAATCCCTTCTTCTTCCTGCTCCATAATAAGCGGTAAAGTTGCCAGAATTTTGGTTAATGATGCCAAATCGTAAACCGATGTATCTGAAACGGGAATTTGTTTATCGTAGGTATGATAGCCAAAATTCTTGTTGTAAACTATTTTCCCTTTTCTCGCTATTAAAATTTGGGCGCCGGGGGTCATTTCTTTGTCAATAGCTTCAGTAATAATGCTATCAATTCGGTTTAATTTATAGGAATTTAGACCCACACTTTCCGGTAACCCATATGCCAACCTATCTATATTTCTGGTTTGGTAGCCGGTACCTTCGGGAAAATTATTTCCTATGCTTACCGGGAGTTTTCCCCTGGCTTCAACAGCACCAAAAATTAATTGTGCAGCTTTTTCCTGGGCTACGGGATGGTTTTGGTAATTAACTAAAATACCTTCCAATTCACTGATTCCCCGAAGTTCCCTTAACGCATACGGACTCGAAAAAAGACTTAGAACGGTTTTATTTTCTATGGCAATTTGATTGATCCAGTGTAATTCTCCCGAGGAAAATTTATATGAGCCCCAGGGGCTGCTATTAGATTTATGATAACCTAAAATTACGAGATCGTATTCTTCTAATTTCTTTTGTAAATCGTTTAAATGCGTTGCTGAAACCCAATCTATATGGGCATATCGTTTTAATTCGTTTAAAAAGGTACTCCCGTCATCATCTCCAAAATTCACATAAGCAATCCTGGTGTTGGCAATATCTTTAACCGGGAGTACGGCTCTGTTATTTTTAATTAAGGTAAGTGCGTTTTCAAAAAGTTCTTCCAGTAGAACTTTATCGCGAACAGAATTGAGTTCTTCAAATATAAAATTCTCCTGGATGCTTTGTTGCTGGTGCAGGCCTACTTTATATTTCGCCTTCAATATTTTTTTTACTGAATGTGCCAGTCTACCTGGACTTATAATATTATTCTTATAAGCATTGATTAATACTTCAGAAGCAACTTCAACTTTTTCAGGCATTAATAATACATCATTTCCTGCTAAAAATGCTCTCAACTCGGCATCACCGGGCTCTGCGTTGTTGGTGAGACCTTTCATATTAAGGGCATCGGTAAAAATAAGCCCTTCAAAATTCATTTTTTCTTTTAAAAGGTCTGTAATTACCGCTTTTGAAAGTGAAGATGGCGTATTAGGATTTTCCTGAAGCGCAGGAACATTTAAATGAGCAACCATTACGCTGGAAAGTCCGTGGGCAATTAAGGGGTAATATGGATATAATTCTAAACTATCCAACCTTTCTTTAGAAAAAGGAATGGTGGGTAAGGTTTTATGGGAATCGGTATCTGTATCACCGTGACCCGGAAAATGCTTTGCACTGGATAATGTACCTGCCCGGTGCATACCACGCATAAACGCAAGAGATTTTTCGGCTACATTAATTTTATTCTCGCCAAAACTTCTATTTCCAATAATGGGATTATTAGGATTGGTATTAATATCTACTACTGGAGCAAAATTAATATGTACACCAAGTCTTTTGGAATGCCTGGAAATTGCCGCCCCGGCCTCTTCAATTAAATTATTATCCTGAATGGCACCCAACGTCATATTCCAGGGTAGCGCAAAGGTAGAATCAAGACGCATTGCCAGGCCCCATTCAGCATCCATACCAATAAGTAGTGGAGTTCTGGAAAGTTTCTGGAACTCATTGGTTAATTTAGCCTGTCTAACCGGGCCTCCTTTAGAGAAAATTACTCCTCCAATATATTCTTCTGAAATTTGCTTTTTTGCTTTTTCAATATAAGCGTTCCCACTTTCTGAAGAAACACTAATCATAAGCAATTGCCCTATTTTTTCTTTAAGGCTCATTGCATTATAGGTACTATCTACCCATTCTTTTTGTGCAACCGTATCTTCTGCTAGCAAAGGATCATTTTGTGCAGAAAGATTAGAGCAAACAATAAGAAAACAGGCTAAGACAAAGATTTTCGGAGCGAAAGTGAATTTCATTAACTAATAAAACGCTTATGCCAACTTTCAGAAGCAGGAACCTCCCAATCTGAAAGAAATTCAGCTTTATTATTTACAAGATTATTAAATACAATGGTTTTAGAAGAAACAGCTTTTTCTTT
>NZ_CAXAVR010000012.1:0-41913 GCF_963972535.1 uncultured Salegentibacter sp. | reverse complement strand
TTTATATAAAAATGGCTGTTTGATATAATTTTTAAACAGCCATTTTTTATTTTATTACCTGGATTAGTAATATAGTATTGTGCTTATGTATTTTAAGAATTACTTTTTTCTATAAGCTTTATTCTTTTACTATTCCAATTTATAATAACACGATAATTTTTAAAAAAATCTAAACCAAAAGTCTTATCTAAATACTGCTCTGAATACACTTTTACATCTTTTAAAGTAGAATTTCCGAATTCTATTTCACTAATAATCCCGTTATAAGACTCCCTTGTTGTATTATTATTACCATATATTCCCGTACTTTGAGTTTCGGATTTTTTGAAATCTGAAATTTCACCGTTTTCCTTTTGCTTTTTAAATTCAGAATATGGAATGACGATATCTCCATTATAACCATAATCTACAGTAAAATTCCAAATTTTTTCCCCATTTATTTTAGCGGCAATAGAAGGTACTCCTCCAACACCAATAAATAACTTATTTTCAATTACGTCTTTAGGTAAGTTTAATTTTGATTCATTATCGGTTATGGTAATTTGTTTTTGACTGAAATCAATATCCCAAATAGCGTGTTGCATTAAATTTGCCCCTATAAATCCGTCAACGTTCAAAGAAGCCCATATTGGTGTAGCGTTAAAATCATTTATTAAGGCTGTTGTTCCAACAAAATCCACTGTTCCAACTTTAATATTTTCTATTCTTGTATATTTATTTTGTTGTGCTTTATTATAAACATCGGCCGCATTTACAGAACCGATAACTTTCATATTTAAACTTTCAGCAAGTTCTTTTGATACAAGAGTGGGGGATCCTGTGTCTAAAAGAAATTTATAGGTCTTATTTTTTATTTCTACAGGGACAATTATCCATCCTTTTTTAAGCTCAAAAGGAAAAGTAACTTTATAGTTTTCCTGCTCTGTTTTTCCTTCTTTAAAATATTTAGCGGCTTTACTACCTGAACAGCTATTTATAAGAATAAGTGTAATCAAATAAATAAATACTTTGGCTATTTTCATTTTTTAAATTTTGGTAATACAGTTTTTGGCTTATTCACGCTAAACAATCAGTATCTAACTTTTAACTAAATTACACCTCCGAATAAATTTTGAATCAGGCTTTGAAAAAGATTAAGGGTTGCGATTTAAAGGTAATTGCAACTTTAAATTATTATCTAAACCTCCAATTTCTTTAATTCTTTGTAATTTTTATTCAAACGTCTTAGTAGAATTCCGTAGATCACCCGGTAGAATAACCATATAATTCCCAGGAAAACTGCCAGTCCACCTAACATTATTCCAGCAAACATTAGCCATTGTAGCGGAGTAAAACTATATTTTTCAACATCTTCAACCACGGTATTAGTGGCGTGATAATTCATGAAAAAGTAAGTATAAATAAGGGTAATTAGCGCAGTGGAAATTAAAATATAACCTATATAGTATTTTACAGTTTTTCTTGTTCGTAGAATATTTTTAATCAATTTCGCTACACTATCTGTAGAAGATATTCTTCGGTAGTTCTTATAAAAGCAATAAATAAAGAAAAAGGTTATTCCATAATTAATAACATAGGTTACTACGGTAAATTCTTTTAAATGAATACGTTCCATTTCGGCCCAGTATTCGTGATCTGCCCAGAAAATAGTAATAAGTGCCCAGAATAGAAATTCAAGAATACTAATTACAAAAATCCATTTTACAATTGAAGATGAGCGCTTCAACAGCATCTTATAAATTTCATCGTAGGAAAGTTGGGGAATATTACCTTCCCGTTTTTTCCAGTCTTTTTTTAATAAATCCAGTCCATCCATTATTCTCTACGGATTTAAAATATTTTTTAACTTAGTTTTTACCCTGTTCATCTTCACTCTTGCATTTACTTCAGTAATACCCAGGGTTTCAGAAATATCTCTATAATTTTTATCTTCGAGATATAAAAAAACGAGTGCTTTTTCAATATCGTTTAATTCCTGTATTGCCGAGTACATTACTTTTAATTGTTGCTCGGTCTCATCATCATATTCTTCGGCTTTAATTTTAAAATCTACAGTATCAAAATCCTGCGTTTTTATACTTCTTTTTTTCTTTCGGTATAAGGTGATGGCAGTATTTAAGGCAACCCTGTACATCCATGTACTAAATTTTGCTTCTCCCCTAAACTTGGGGTAAGCTTTCCACAGTTGAATAGTAATTTCCTGAAATAGGTCGTTGTGGGAATCCTGATCATTAGTATAAATACGACATATTTTATGCGCTATATTCTGGTGTTTCTCCAGATTTTTTACAAACTGGTGTTCTAATTCTTTATCCACAATAATTGGTTAGCTCTTATATGTAGTATTACAGGCTGTAATGTTACAAAAAAGTATAAAGTATAGTTAATGCAGGCTTATTTTTTCAGCCAAAGCGGGAGAAAACTTAAATTTGAGTGCATAACTTCCATAAAAAGGGAGCGATCTAAATCTCGATTATCGAGTAAAACCAACCTTTATGAATATTCCAAGAACAAATTTACCTAGAGTCGTTATTATTGGTGGCGGTTTTGCTGGAATGGCAATGGTAAGAAAATTAATTGGCGAAGACGTTCAAACCGTTATTTTAGACCGTCATAACTATCATACTTTTCAGCCTCTATTATACCAGGTTTCTACCTCTGGTTTAGAGCCTGATTCTATTGCATATCCTATGCGTAAAATTACACGTAATAGTAAGAAATGTCTTTTTAGAATGGCTGAGGTGAAATCTATAAATACCGAAAAAAGTTATATTGAAACTTCTATTGGCGATTTAATTTATGATTACCTGGTGATCGCTACCGGATCCAAGACTAATTTCTTCGGAAATAAAAGTATTGAGAAGAATGGAATGTGGATGAAAACCGTTCCGCAGGCATTGAATATTCGAAGTTTAATTCTGGAAAATTTAGAACAAGCCGTAATTACTGATGATCCTGAAAAACGAAAAGCACTACTTAACTTTGTTTTAGTAGGTGCAGGGCCAACCGGCGTAGAGCTTAGTGGCGCCATTGCAGAATTAAAGAATCATATTGTACCTAACGATTATCCCGATATAAACCCTAACGAAATGAATATTCATTTGCTGGAGGGATTAGATAGGGTTTTACCTCCTATGAGCGAAAAAGCTTCTAAAAAAGCTCATGCTTTTTTGGAAGAGTTGGGAGTTAAGGTTCATTTAAATACCATGGTAGAAGAATACGATGGCCATTTAGTGACTACCAACACAGACCTCGCCTTAAAAACCGAGACTTTTATCTGGGCCGCGGGAGTAACCGGTGCGCCGGTTAAAGGATTAAAGGCCGAAGCCATGGTAGAAAAAGCCAATAGATATGAAGTGAATGCTTTTAACCAGATTAAGGGTTATGAGAATATCTTTGCAATTGGAGATATTGCGCTAATGCAAACTGAAGCCTATCCAAAAGGGCATCCCATGGTTGCTCAACCGGCAATTCAGCAGGGGAAACATTTGGCCAAAAATATTATGAATATCCTGGAAGGGAAACAATTGGAAGCGTTTAAATATAAAGATAAAGGAACTATGGCCACTGTGGGTAGAAACCGTGCGGTAGTAGATTTAGAACAGGGCTCTTTCGGCGGATTTTTTGCCTGGTTTATCTGGATGTTTGTACACCTTTGGTTTCTAATTGGATTTAGAAACCGGCTGGTAACTTTCTTTAACTGGCTTTATAACTATTGGAATTATGATAAAGCCGCCAGGCTAATTATCAGGCCATTTAAAGGTTACGAAAAGCAAATGAAAGTTGATAAAGAAGAGATATAAAAATTAAAAATGCAGTTAAGGGTTTTTCGCTTAACTGCATTTTTTAAATTCCAATTACCTCATTTTCTTTATCTCTTTGTTGTAATCTTCTGCAAGGCTGGTTTTTTGTTTTTCGGTTAAGGCTTTTCCGGCCATTTGAAAAACTTCCTGTTCTTCTTCATCAAGATGATGAGTTACCTTATGTTCAAGTTCTTTAGCGATTTTTAGCCAGTTAGAAGCGTCCATTTCAGTGTCTTCTAATTCTTCTATTAGTTCATCCATTTCGTGATGCTCGGCCACACTATGCCTGGCTTTTTCCTGGGTAAGATCTTTCTTGATCAACGGAATATAAAAATGCCTTTCTTCGGCATCGGCGTGAATTTTTAATTCGTGTTTTAACTGCTCAAAAATCTTTTTTCTTTCTTCGGTATCACCTTGGGTTTCTACCAATTTAGCCACAAGATCGCGTTGTATTTCGTGTTCCTGGCGTAATGCTTCAAAAATATTCATAATTTAGTATGGGTTTTATATCGAAATTATAGATTTATAAGTTAAGGAAAATATAATCAGGTAATTTCTTTATAGTTTAAATCGGTTCTAAAGAATAATTACGGTTCAGTTTTAGTTTTCTACAATTCAGAAATTTTAATTAGTAAAGAAATTGACTTTCTCGCATCTTAGCTCCTGTAAATAAAAATTGATGAAATTTTTTCTGAAAATATTTAAAATCAGTCTCATAATCACTTTTTTGGTGGTTTTTCTTGAAATTGTTTTCAACCAATTTAAACTGGAAGCATTGCTGGAATTTGAAACCTGGATAATTTACTTTCTATATGCTTTTATTCTAACCCTGATAAATGGAAGTTACTTTTGGTGGTTTGGTGCTAAAATAGGCTGGGAAAAAGCTACTTTAAGAAAGGTCCTGGCGGGGGCTTTTGGCGCTGTTATTTTAACTTTAATTGGTTTCTTTATTTGCCGTTTGCTGCACCACGTAGTATATGACGGAGTACCACTTCAGGAATTTTTGGACAATGAGAGGATGGCTTTTTATCTTTTTCCTTTCCTTTTCACTACAATTATTTCCCTGTTTTTTCATCTTATTTATTTCTACAAAGCTTTACAGGAAAAGAAGGTAAAGGAGCAAAAGATAATCGCCGGTACGGCTTCGGCTAAATTTGATGCGCTTAAAAATCAATTAGATCCGCATTTTTTATTTAATAGTTTAAATGTTTTAAGTGCTTTGATTGATGAAAACCCCGAACAGGCACAAAAGTTTACCAGTGCGCTTTCTAAGGTTTATCGTTACGTTCTTGAACAAAAAAATAAGGAATTGGTTGATCTTGAAGAAGAATTAAAATTCGCCAAAACCTATATGGAATTACTTAAAATGCGTTTTGAAGATGCTATTGTTTTTAATTTTCCTTCAAATTTAAAGAATCCCGAAGCAAAAGTTGTCCCGCTTTCACTGCAATTACTTTTAGAAAATACTATAAAACACAACACTGTAAATTCTGAAAATCCATTAGAGATTAGCATTGTAGAAGAAGATAGAAATCTGGTGGTGAAAAATAATCTTCAGCCCAAAGCAATTCTCAAGCGGGGTAGTGGAGTAGGACTTTCAAATATTAAACAGCGCTATCATTTGCTAACCGACAGGAAAGTGCAAATAGACAATTCAAATAACATTTTCAGCGTAAAATTACCGCTGTTAACCAAAATTGTAAAAATGGAAGAAAAACCACCGGCGTATGCCGAACAGGACGCTTATTTACGGGCAAAGAAGCAAGTAAAAGCAGAGCGTGAATTCTATGGTAATTTAACATCTTATTTAATTGTAATTCCTGTATTGGGATTATTTAATTACCTCACCTACAGCGGATTTATATGGGCTATTTTTCCGGCAATAGGTTGGGGCATAGGAGTGTTTTTTCACGGCTTATCGGTTTTTAATTATAATCTTTTACTCGGAAAAAATTGGGAAGAGCGAAAAATTAAAGAATTAATGCAAAAAGATAAAATCAACTAATTATGGAAACTTCAGAAGATAAATATTTAAAAGCCCGGGAGCGGGTTAAAGAATTACGTGAGTTCTACAATCATTTATTCTCCTATATTTTGGTGAATTTATTTTTAGCCGGAATCAATTACTATACAAACCAATGGGAATATCCCTGGTTTTTATGGGTTGTAGGCGGTTGGGGAATTGGTTTAGCCTTTGATGCTCTAAAAGCTTTTAGGTTAAACCCTATGTTTGATAAACGCTGGGAAGAACGTAAAATAAGGGAATATATGGAAAAGGAAGAAAAACAGCGTTGGGAGTAATGGAATTAGTAATTGTTGAAGACGAAAAACCTGCCGCACGCCGCTTACAAAGAATGCTGAAAAAGCTGGATTTGGAAGTAAATACTATGTTACACTCGGTAAAAGAAGGAATTGATTGGTTTAATAAAAATCCTGAACCCGATCTCGTTTTTCTTGATATTCAACTTAGTGACGGCATTTCCTTTGAAATATTTGACAAGGTAAAAATCAACAGCGCTGTTATTTTTACCACCGCTTACGATGAATATGCGCTAAAAGCTTTTAAACTAAATAGTGTAGATTATTTGCTGAAACCCATAGATGAAGAAGAATTGGAAAATGCCGTGAACAAGTTCAGGGAAAATTACCAGAAGAATAATTCCCAAATTGATTTTAATGCTTTTAGAAAAATTCTTGAAACCGGAGTCAAACCAGATTATAAAACGCGTTTTACCATTCAGGTTGGGCAGCATTTAAAAATTATTTCAACCAGCGAAATTTGTTGTTTTTATTCTGAAAATAAAGCGTCTTACCTCACTACAATTTCCGGTAGAAATTATCCTGTAGATATTTCGCTTGAAAACCTGGAAAACGACCTGGATCCTGAAAAATTCTTCAGAATTAATCGTAAATCTATTGTGAATATTGATTGCATAGAAGATATTATTAGCTACACCAACAGCCGTTTAGAGGTTAAGTTGAATGCTTTTTCTGGGTTTCAATTAATTGTAAGTCGGGAGCGGGTTAAAGACTTTAAAAATTGGATTTCTTAACCTTAAACTGTTAAAATAGAATATTTTAAAACTTTAGACTTATTTCTTCGTAAATATTGATGAAGACTGGATTTTAAACAACTTTGTTTTCTTCCAGTTTTCTATTTCTATTTTTTTGGTTGGTTATGTGAAGGTTTGCTGTATAAGATATGGCGAACCTTCATTTTTTAATGATGGAGATTCACTAAAATGTTTTGTTTTAAAATTAAGGTGCAGCTACAGTTCCTAAAACATATAGTTGTTCCATTGTTGGAGTTTCACTACCGCCCTCAGGCTCCAGGGTAATTCCAAAAGCTTCAGACTGGTTTGGGTTTTCCAGACTAAATACTTTATTATCATCGGCTTCAAAATTTGCCAGTAAACCTAAACTGGTAGGAGTAAAAGGTTGCATGGTAAGTGACCAAACCTGGTAAACTTTCCCTCTGGGAGGTTCAGGTAAATCTTTTGCATCTATATAAGCGGTATTCTTCTGGGTATTCCAATAAACGGAAGCAAAGGCTTCAGGAGCTACCTGCTGACCTTTTAGCGGGATACGCTGTACGTTTCTGTCCCTTATAACTGCAAGTAATTCTTCTGCTTTTTCAGCATCCTCACGGGCGTTAGCGATTTGTTCTTCCATTTGAGCATTTCTGGCATTGGCAGCTTGTAAATCTTCTCTTAATTCGTTGGTGCGGTTAAAGAAAATAAATAGACCAATAAGCAATAATAAACTTGCTGCCCAACCGGAATAGGTAATCCAGTTTATGCTTCTAACCGGAGTCGCTACCGGAGCGGTAGTTGCAGTTGGTTTGCTTAACTTCTCTTTTATTGAAGAAATTAAATGTTCGGCATTATTTGGAGCCGTAGCAGCTGAAAGTGTAAGTAATGCTTTTTCAATTTCTTCAACTTCGGCTTTAACTTCAGGATATTCTTTTAGCACACGACTAACCTCTCTACTTTCTTCTTCAGAAAGGGCTCCATAAACATATAGTTCAAGAATTCCAGACGATATGTACTTTTGAATATCCATTACTTAATTACCATTGCTCTTAATTTATCTATACAAACACGGTTTCTGGTTTTCACCGTTCCCAGTGGCATATCTAATTCTTCTGAAGTTTCTTTTTGAGTATAGCCTTTAAAAAATAAGTAATCAATCAATTTTTTACAAACCGGTTTTAAAGCGTCTATGTACTTTTTAAGACCTATAGAATCTACAGCTTCAGAGAAATTAGTTTTAGCCTCTAATATATCTACGAAGTTATCGGTCTTAAGGTTTTGTTGGTCGTTTTTAAAATCTTTAGATCGTATTTTATCTATAGAAGCATTTCGGGCAATATTAAGAATCCACGTGAAAAAACGGCCTTTATCTGAATTATAACTGGGTGCTTTGTCCCAGATTTTTAAAAACACGTCCTGCAATACTTCTTCAGCAACTTTTTCGTCTCTAATTATGGTAAAAATAATTCCATAAGTACTTTCAGAATATAAATGGTAAATACGCTCAAAGGCACGTTCGTTACCCTTTTGAAGTTCTAAAATTAAAGCTTCTTGTTGCATAAATATATAATGACTTGCCGGGTAAAAATATGATAAACTCCCGTGTAAAAAAATAAAAAGCGGCAATTTGCCGCTTTTTATTAATTCTTATGTGAAAAGATTTACATTTTTATTACTCCACATCCAACTCTAGTGCCTGCAGCTCCAGAAGGTTGAGAGGTGAAATCATCAACTCCGTCGTGAACTATTATTGCTTTTCCAACAATATTCTTGTTTTCATCGTCACAATCTATACACCATTCATCTGTAGTCATGCTCACAGTACCTTCTCCATTGGCATCAACTTCAAAGTTGCCTATATCGCCTTTGTGGTAGCCTTCAGCATCACCCCACTTACCATGTTTTTCGTTGGTTGGGTTCCAGTGGCCCCCGGCAGAAGTTCCATCTTCAGCAGAGCAGTCTGCTTTCTGGTGAATATGGATCGCGTGTTGACCCTCGGCTAAACCTGTGATGGTAGCTTCCATAGTAACTTCTCCATTTTCCTGGGTAAAAGTTACTTCACCACCTAAGTTGCTTCCGCTTTTAGGCTCTAGAGGTACAGTTATTTCTTTAACTTCTTCCTCGTCTTGCTGTGCTTCCATTTCAGAATTCATTTCTGTTTCGGCAGCGTTTTCAGCGTCATTGTCTTTTTTGTCGTTTTTACAGCCAATTATAAATAAAGAGGCGCAAAATACTAATGATAAACTTATTCTTTTCATAATCTATCGATTGGTTTTTAGATTAAACAGTACTAAATTAAGCCTATCCCAAGGCCTGACCAAAGATTTAAGGATAGGTTAACAAACTCAGTTTTTTGGCTTTTTAAATTAGTTTGGTAGTAATATTTGTTTCTGAAGTTAAACTTCTGTGTACAGGGCAACGATCGGCAATTTCCAAAAGTCTTTGTTTTTGTTTTTCATCTAATCCCCCAACCAGCTTAATTTCCCTTCTAAAAGTATCTATTTTTGAAGTTTTCTCTTCGCAGTTTTTGCAATCTGTACTATGTTCGCGGGAATAATGAACGTGGGTTTCAACGTCTTCTAAAGGCCAGTCTTTTCGTTTAGCATACATTTGAAGCGTCATAGAAGTACAGGAAGCCAGGCCAGAAGATAAGAACTGATATGGAGTAGGGCCGTAATCTTTACCGCCGGCTTTTATAGGTTCGTCTGCCAGGAAAGTATGGTTCCCGGCTTTCATTTGGGTGGTAAACCCATCTTCTGCTTCTAAGCCTGCTACCACATCAGCTTCAGATTCTGGTACTTCTTTTTTAGGAATGTCTAAATATCTTGAAGCCCAGGAAGCAATAACATTTCCGGCATAAGCGGCGTCTTCTTTATTGGCAAGCAAATGTTGCGAACCGTCCAGGGAAATAAAACTTTTAGGATGCCGGGCAGCAATATAAAGTTCTTCCGCATTTTTAATACTTACAATTTTGTCTTGTGGCGAGTGCATTATTAACAGTGACTTTTTAAGCTCACCCAGGTAAGATTTTAATTCGTGTTTATCAATATCTTCAAGAAATTGCTTCTTTATTTTAAAAGGTCTACCGCCAATATTTACCTGTGCCTCACCGTTTTTCTCAATTTCCTCAACATTATTTTGTATTAAATGCTGAACATGAGCAGTAGTTGAAGGCGCTGCTATAGTGGTTACTGCTTTAACCGATTTTAATTCTTTTGCAGCGAATAAAACTGCTGCACCACCTAACGAATGCCCAATTAAAAGGCTGGGTGCTGTAAATTCTTCCTCTAAATAAGTTGCAGCTGCCAGAAGATCCTGAATATTTCCTGAAAAATTACTTTCTGAAAATTCTCCTTCGCTTTCTCCCAGTCCTGTAAAATCGAAACGTAATACTCCATAGCCGTTTTGGGCCAACGTTCTACTGATATTTTTAGCAGCAAAAAAGTTCTTATTGCAGGTAAAACAATGGGCGAAGAGCACAAAATTATGAGGATCCTGATTAAATGGAAGCTCTAAATATCCAGATAAATCGTCTCCATTTTTATTCTTAAAGTTTACTTTTTCAGTTTTCATCTATAAGTTTTTATTCAAGGTACAAATTGTTTGCAATGGCTAAAACAAAAAAGCTGATTGAATTATCAAAAAAATGGATTTTTTGAATTTCAATCAGCTTTTAATAACAAGGAGGTTTCTGCTTATTCCAGTTCCCTTATTTTAATATTTCTAAACCAAACTTTATCGCTATGATCTTGTAAAGCAATGTGGCCTTCCCGATTTTTACCGAAATCTTCCCAGTCTTTAAACTTTGAGTTTTCTACCAATTTACTCCATTCTTCCCCATGTACCGGGAACTCGTTTATTAAAGTTCCATTTAAACGTACAGAACCTTTATTGGTTTTATGGTTAATTCTAATTATGGTTTTGTTCCATTCTCCCGCATTTTTGGTTTTATCTTCACTTGGCGGCATCATATCGTAAAGGGCACCGGCTTGTCTAACCTCACCATTTTTTGCATCCGGATGCAGTTTATTATCCAATAACTGAATTTCGGGACCTGTTAAATATGGTTCAGAAAATTCTTCGCTTTCCTGAACTCCCCACATAATTCCGCTATTTCCTCCTTCTGAAATTTTCCATTCCAGGGAAAGTTCAAAATTAGTATAGGTTTTTTCTGAAATTAGATTCTCAGAACCTTCACGCTCTCCTTCAGCAGGGGTAAAAGCAAGCACGCCATCTTTTACCTGCCACTGGCTTGAAATTGAATCGGCGTTAAAGGCTTTCCAGCCCTCAAGGTTTTGCCCGTTGAACAAGTTGGTGTAATTTTCCTCATTATTAGCCATTGCCGTAGTATCATTCGCTGCATCAGCTTCATAGGCCTCTTTTGCTTCCTGGTCTTCTCTATCTGATTTATTATCAGATTTACAGGCGGTGGCCATAATTGTAGCCGTTACTAGAATTAAACTTATTTTCTTCATTTTATATAATTAGTTGATTCCTAAGATTCGTTTTAATTTCTTCTCGTCTATTTCGCTTCCTGCAAAATCATCAAATTTCTTTTGAGTAGCTTCAATAATATGACTTTGAATAAAAGGAGCTCCCTCGCGAGCACCCTGGTCTGGAGATTTAATACAGCATTCCCATTCCAGAACCGCCCAAACATCGCAACCATATTCGGTTAATTTTGAAAAAATGGTTTTAAAATCTACCTGGCCATCTCCGGGATGTCTATATCTTCCCGCTCTGTCTATCCAGTCACCATAACCTCCAAAAGAACCTTTTTTCCCCGTAGGGTTAAATTCAGCATCTTTTACGTGAAACATTTTTATGAATTCGTGGTAATGGTCTATATATGAAATATAATCTAATTGTTGCAGCACAAAATGGCTGGGATCATACAACAAATTAACCCGCTTATGATTATTAGTAGCTTCAAGAAAGCGTTCAAAAGTAACTCCGTCGTGAAGGTCTTCTCCCGGGTGAACTTCATAACAAACATCTACGTTTTGTTCATCAAATTCATTTAAAATAGGGAGCCAGCGTTTTGCAAGTTCCTTGAACCCCATTTCTACCAAACCTTCCGGTCTTTGCGGCCAGGGATGAGCGGTATGCCAAAGCAAAGACCCGCTAAATGTACCGTGCACATCAAGACCAAAATTACGGCTTGCGCGAGCTGCACTTTTCATTTGTTCTACGGCCCATTCGGTTCTGGCCTTTGGATTGCCTTTAACTTCTTTTGGAGCAAAATTATCAAACATAGTATCGTAAGCCGAATGTACTGCCACGAGTTGTCCCTGTAAATGGGTGCAAAGCTCTGTAATTTCCAGTCCGTAAGATTCTACTTTTCCTTTAATCTCGTCGCAATAATCTTTGCTTTCTCCAGCTTTGGTTAAATCTATCAAAGCTGATTCCCAGGTTGGGATTTGTATTCCTTTATATCCTAAATCTGCCGCCCATTCACATAAACCATCCAAACTATTGAAAGGTTTTTCTGTATCCATAAATTGGGCTAAATAAACCGCAGGTCCTTTTACTGTTTTCATCTCATTAATTTTTTATGCGTCTATTTTTATCCAAACATTTCCTTTAGCGTGAGACTCTACTACTTTTTCTATAAAGTTCATTCCACGTATACCATCTTTCATAGTAGGAAATTCAGCAGGGTGATATTTTTCGCCATTGATGGCGCGAGCAACTCCTTTATAAATATTCCCCATAGAATCAAAAATACCTTCTGGATGTCCCGGAGGTAGCTTGGTGCCGTCTAAAGACAGGGCAGAATTGTACTCGTGCCCCGGTTTTAAAACCTTCATAGGTTGCCCTTCTTCTAATTTGTAAAGGTAATTTGGGTTTTCCTGTTCCCATTTTAAACCGGCTTTTTTTCCATAAATCTTTACCGCAAAGTTATTTTCTTCCCCGGTAGCGATCTGGCTTGATCTAAGCACTCCTTTTACAAATTCTGAAAAACGAAGAAGCACTGTGCCGTCCACATCCATCTTATTATCGGAGTATACGTAGTTCAGATCGGCTAAAAGCTCTTTTACTTCCAGGCCTGTTACATATTCAATCATATCAAAAGCGTGGGTTCCAATATCACCAATACAACAACTTATTCCACCTTTTTCGGGATCAAGTCGCCAAATACTATTTCTTTGTTCTTTATCGTGTATAATTGAATTTATCCAACCCTGATAATATTGCACGTCAATTTTTTGAACTTCCCCAATCTCTCCGGCAGCAATCATTTCTTTCATCTGCCTAATCATTGGGTAACCGGTATAGGTATAGGTTACCGCAAAAACCGTCTTAGATTTTGTAAGTGTCTCTTCAAGTATTTTTGCTTCTTCGTAAGTGGTGGTCATTGGCTTTTCACAGATCACGTGAAAACCGTTTTCCAGCAGCTGTTTTGCCATTGGAAAATGTAAAAAGTTGGGGGTTAGAATAGAAACAGCTTTTATGCGCTCTTCTTCAGGCAGTTTTGCTTCTTCTGCAATTAAATGGTCCAGGTCTTTATAAACCCTATCGGTACCAATGCCAAGTTCTCTAGCAAACTCCTGACTTTCTTTTAATTCTGGATTAAAAACCCCGCCTACAAATTCAAATTTATCGTACATAGAAGAAGCGACCCGGTGTAAAACACCTATAAGGGAATCTCCACCGCCGCCTAATACTCCTAATTTTATTTTTTTACCCATATTTCAGTAATTTTTTGATTGGTTATATTTCAATATCTTTTTTGGCTATTTTTTCATCTTTAAAGAAAATAGCAAATAATATAAGAACTACAAATGCAAATGCTGCCGGGAAGATCCAAATTTGTTCCCAATTATGGCTGCCATCGGCGTTCAAATACATGTCGCTAACCTGCCCCGCTACCCAGAAACCAATAAGCATCCCCACACCATAGGTGGCTAAAGTAATTAAGCCCTGAGCGGCACTTTTAATTTTTGGCCCCGCTTTGGAGTCGGTATATATTTGTCCCGAAACAAAGAAAAAGTCATAGCAAATTCCGTGAAGGGCAATTCCTATTATTAACATAAAAGCAAGTTCCCCGGTATCACCATAGGCAAACAGCAAATATCTAACCGTCCAAGCTAACATTCCTGCCAGGATGGTAATCTTAAATCCGAATTTTTTAAAGAAATAAGGAATAAGTAGAAGAAACAAAGCTTCTGATACCTGACCTATAGACATTTTTGCTGTAGGATCTTCCATTCCAATTTCAGAAAGAAAAGGATTGGCATTTTGGTAATAAAAAGCCAGTGGAATAGAAATTAGAATTGAGGAAATAAAGAAAATAAGGAAGTTCTTGCCTTTAAGTAGGCCAATTGCTTCCAGTCCTAAAATATCGGAAATTGAAACTTTTTCTCCTTTGCTGCTCGGTGGAGTTTTAGGTAGACTAAAACTGAATAATCCTAACATAGCAGAAGCTATTGCAGCCATTAAAAAGGTATATCGAAGCATTCCTTCTGCACGGCCCTCGGCAGAATCCCAGGCAAAAACGAGACTTATTATTAATCCTGAAATTATCCACCCAATAGTTCCAAATACTCGAATACTTGAAAATTGTTTAGAAGGATCTGACATTTGATAAAAAGAAATGGAATTTACTAAAGCCAGGGTAGGCATATAAATAATCATATATCCTAAAACATAAGGATAAAAATTGCTAAAATCTTCTGCCTGAAACATCATATAAAGCAATAAGGCACCAATAAGATGAAGTACCCCAAGGATGCGTTCGGCATTAAAAAAACGGTCGGCAATTAGCCCAATAATAAAGGGAGCTACAATTGCTCCCCAGGATTGAGTAGAAAAAGCCATAGCCGTTTGTGCACCAGTGGCTTCTAAATTTTGTGGTAAAAAAGTACCTAAAGTTACAAACCACCCTCCCCAAATAAAGAATTCGAGGAACATCATGGTCGATAGCTGGAATCTGGTTAAACTTTTCATTATCTTTTGTAGCTTCTCTTAGTTATTGTTGCTGTTTAATTTGCTCCCAACTTCTATTAAAAGTTCTTTGGTGGCTTTTATACCTTCCTCAGGAGATAAATTCTCTCCTTCATATTCTACTCCAATGAAACCGGTGTATCCTGCATCCTGAACAATTTTTAAGATTCTCTCATAATCAAGGCTCGTTTCTTCCCCTTCGTCATTAAAATCGTAAGATTTGGCGCTCACAGCTTTTGCATGAGGCATCATTTCTTCAATTCCCTGGTACTTAGGATATTCCTCTACACATTTTGCTTCCCAACGTTCACCGCCCTGTCTTTTAAGGCAAAAATTACCAAAATCTGGAAGAGTACCACAGTTTTCCATATTTACATCTTCAATAACTTCTACAAGAAGTGCCGCGTTAGAAGAAAGATATCCGTGATTTTCTACTAAAACATTCACATTTTTTCCCGCTGCATATTCGCTAAGCGCTTTTAAACCTTTGGCGGCTGAAGCTTTCCATTCTTCCGGTTCTTCACTACCAAAAAGATTAACTCTTATAGAGTGGGCGCCTAAAAAATTAGCGGCATCAACCCATTTTTTATGATTTTCTACGGCTTTTTCACGTTCAGCCTGGTTGGGGCTGGCTAATTCGCCTTCACCGTCTACCATAATTAGAACGTTCTCTACATCAAATTCTTCGCTCTTTGCCTTTAAAGTATCCAGCACTTTTTGCATTGCTTCTTCAGGATTATTGGCTTCACTAATGCGCTGGCCGTAAAAGCTACTAACATATTCAATGCCTTCAAATCCCATTTCGTTCGCTTTTTCAGCAAAATCTATTGGATCTAATTCTCCGGCAAAAATTGGCTTATTAAGAGACCATTGTGCAAGAGAAAGTTTAAAAAATGGTTCAGCATTTTCTTCAGTTTTAACTTCAGCGGTTGCTGCGTTGTCTTTTTCAGCTTTTTGATCTTTACAGGAAAAAATTCCGAAGGAGATAAAAAGGAATAATAAATAATAAGAAAGTTTGGTTGGTCTTAGGTTCATAAAATAGGTTTAAGGGTTATTAGAATGTGATTTTACTGATAGTTTAAAATCTTAAAAGTATACTTTTTTTTAAAGAAGCAAAATTATAACCATAAATTTATATATTTGAAGGCATTCGATTAACTAAATTATTAATTAACTACAAGACAGTGAGCAATTATTATGAAAAAGACACTTATGATGCAATAGTCGTAGGTACAGGAATTAGCGGTGGTTGGGCCGCCAAAGAGCTTAGTGAAAAAGGATTTAAAACCCTTGTGCTTGAACGTGGACGTATGGTAAAACATATTGAAGATTATCCAACAATGAACGATGATCCCTGGGATTATAAGTTTAAAGGACAATTAACACGCGAAGAAGAAAAACGTCAGCAAAAACAAGCACGTACCGGTTATACTACTAATAAAGCCAGCGCACATTGGTTTGTAGACGATATTAAACACCCGTATAATGAAGTAAAAAGATTTGACTGGATGCGTGGGTATCACGTGGGAGGAAGATCTATTATGTGGGGACGTCACAGCTACCGCTTGAGTGATTTAGATTTTACCGCAAATAAAGAAGATGGCCACGGTGTAGACTGGCCAATTCGCTATAAAGATATTGCACCCTGGTATGATTATGTTGAATCATATATTGGCGTGAGTGGTGAAAACCTTGGGTTAAGCCAATTACCCGATGGGAAATTTCTTCCGCAAATGCCGTTAAACTGCGTGGAAGATCACCTTAAAAGAAGTATGGCCGACAATTTTAGCGACGGCCGTGTGTTAACCGCAGGTAGGGTTGCGCATATTACTGGTGATAAAGAATTTGAAGGTAGGTCTAGTTGCCAATTTAGAAACCGTTGTATTAGAGGTTGTCCTTACGGCGCTTACTTTAGTAGTAACTCTTCTACATTACCAGCGGCAGAACGAACTGGCAATATGACTTTAAGACCTAATTCTGTAGTAAATCAGGTAATTTACGATCCTGAAACTAAACTTGCTACAGGGGTAAAAGTTATAGATACTGAAACTAAAGAAGAAATAGAATTTAAAGCTAATGTTATCTTCCTTTGTGCTTCTGCCATTGCTTCTACAAGCATCCTTATGCAATCAAAATCTGATAGATTTGAGAATGGTTTGGGGAACGATAGTGGAGAACTGGGACATAATGTAATGGATCACCATTTTAAAGCCGGAGCATCTGGTAAATATGATGGTTTTGAAGATCAATATTATAAAGGAAGAAAGCCTAACGGAATCTATTTACCTCGTTTTAGAAATATTAACGGAAGCGATAATTTAGGCTTTACCCGTGGTTATGGTTATCAGGGTGGTGCGAGTCGTGGAGACTGGAGTGAAGGTATTGCTGAAGCTTCCTATGGAAAAGAATTAAAAGAAGCTATCGTTAAACCGGGTGGCTGGACTATGGGCTTAATGGGCTTTGGGGAAACCTTACCTTACCATGAAAACAAAATGACCCTGGATTATGACAAAACCGATGAATGGGGCTTACCAACAGTAACTTTTGATGCAGAGTTCAAGGAAAATGAACTTAAAATGAGAGAAGATATGGTAGCCCAGGCAGTAGAGATGCTGGAAAAAGGCGGATTTAAAGATGTACAGGGGTACGATGATATTGGTGCACCGGGACTTGGAATACACGAAATGGGAACTGCCAGAATGGGTAGAGATCCTAAAACTTCGGTTTTAAACGGAAACAACCAGGTGCACGCTGTTCCTAATGTATATGTTACCGATGGTTCTTTTATGACCTCTGCAGGTTGCCAGAACCCGTCTTTAACTTATATGGCTATGACTGCCAGAGCAGCAGATCACGCTTCTAAAAACTTTAAAAAATCATCTAACGCTTAATTATTAGGATTATGAATAGAAGACAGGCATTAAGAAATATAGGACTTGGCGCGGGAGCTATTATTGTAGGTCCCACTACTTTAAACCTTTTGCAAAGCTGTAAAAATGATCCTTCTTATAACTGGGAGCCAACTTTTTTAAGTGCTGCTAACGGTTTCGCGTTAAAACAGGTTTTAGAAGTTATTATTCCAAAAACTGATACTCCTGGTGCTAATGATCTAAATATAGCCGAATTCATAGATTCTTATATGGAAGAGGTTGCTCACCAGGACAGGCAGGAGAAATTCAAACAATCTGCTGATGCTTTTTCCAGGGCGTTTAAAAACGAATTTGATAAAGATGCAGGAGAAGGTAGTGCTGAAGAATATGAGCAAATTGTAGCAAAATATCTTAGAGCAACTCCGGCAGAAAGAGATGAAATAGCTAAACGAAATACCGAAACCCAGGATCCGCAGGATAAAGATCAAAAAATAACTTTAGATGCAGATGCCGGTGCTTTAGCTTATTTGGAAGAAGTAAGAAGTATGGGAATTTGGGCCTATAAGACCAGTGAAAAAATTGGAGAAGAAGTAATGTGGTACGATCCAATTCCAGGGGAGTATATTGCTTGTGGTCCCGTTGATGAACTGGGCGGGGGCAAGGCTATGTCGCTTTAAGTTTTAAGAAGTAGTCTGAATAAATATCAAACCTCACAGATTTTTAAAACCTGTGAGGTTTTTTTAGTATTAAATGCACCAAGACTTGTTTTGAAGACACAATATGTTTTCTCACCACTGCCAGCCGCGCATTTTAATTCAGGTTGTTACCGTATTAGAGAAAGTCTAAAAAGTACTATTTTCGTTAAGCTACCCCGAATCTTCAGGGTTGTATCAGCTTTTAACATGGTTTGATTATCAATTATCTTAGATACTGTAACAAGTTCAGGATGACAAATTTCAAGAGGATAAGAGATAGTATTCTATTCTAGTATTGGTAAATATATATCAGCTTCCCATAAAGATTCATCTCCACCCATTTGCGGATTATCTTTAAATATTTCCAGAATATTTTCGCTTTTAACCTCAATATTATTCTTTTCGGCATAATCAAGTAAATGAAACCAGGCATTATGCGAAAACATATAATTGCCGTGAAAACTCGCTTTTAAAGCTTTTTCTGAAGTAATTTTTTGAATATCAATTAATAAATCTTTAGGATAGGTTTGCATTTTTGCGATTGGGAAACAAAAACTGAAGTTGATATTTTTAGTCTTTTTATTCCAGGAATTAATTAGAATTCTAGGCCTGCCCAGGGTTTTTAGATCGTTCTCCAGGATATAATTTGAAAGTATATCTATAGTCTTCATCATTTCAAAAGCTTTTTGATCTACTTTACTGTTGGTGGTAATACAGGCGCAGGTGTTCTCAGGAATAACACTTTTTCCTTCAATTTTTACGGTATATAACGCTCTATTGGTAGATAAAGCTTTTTTAAAATAGGCAATTTCAGCTTTCATTTCTTTCTGAAATTTGCTTTGACCTATCAGTAAGAAGAAGCGATCTTTAAAAGAATTATTTTTATTGCTTACCTTAACCTTTACCTCACTTATCGAATCGTTTTTGGGTTTAATAATCCAAATGAGTTCATAACTTTCTGCATTCAATTCCGTTTCCTGAATTACACTGGAAAAATCAGATTTAATTTCAGAATTATTGATTTCCATTTTATCAAATATTGGAGAATCTACCCTATATACTATTTCACCGGGAAGCGCTTTTGCTTCAAATTTTATAGCGTAATCATTATTTTTAATCGTAAAATACCAAAGCAAAAAAAGCACAGGTAGACCAATAAGAAACAGTAGCCAGTATTTTTTTGACATTAAATTAGTAGGTAAGAGGTTGTATGTTGAGGTTTTCTACTACGTGGTTTCCAAGATTTCTTCCCTGTACAATTCCATTTTCTACAGCAGAGCGGTAATGAATTCCCCCATATAATCTACTTATTGCCGCTTCGTTGGCAGCCTGGGAAAAAGAAGTAAACGATCTTACCGGTAAACCATATTTTACCTCGGTATCATCTTCAAAATTGAATTCTTCACCAAAAATACGGGTAAGAACAATAGAAGCCGCCCCGGAAACTACAGAATGCCCACTAGAATATTCAGGAAATGGTGGCGTTTGCAGTACAGGTTTCCAATTCTCGTCTATATACTTATTAATTAAAGTTTCAGGCCTTACCAGGTTACTTCTGTATTTTTCGTCCCAACAGCTTATAAACCCGTCGGCCAAAGCAATAGCAGTTGTGGTATAAGCATATGAACTTTGTGCGAAGTCTAACTCTGCCTTTTTAGAAGCAATTTTGCAAATTCCCATCCAGTGCCCGCCAGGAGTGATTTTCTTAGTTGCAAACATAAGATGACCGCGTTGGGTAGACACATAAGGATTGCAATCCCAAAATTGAGCAATTTTCATTTCTTCGGCTTCATCTCCTTTTTTCTCCATTTCGTTTTTAATCTCGTAGACTTCAACGAGCTCATCGTAAAAAGCTGTTCCTTTTTTTAATGAAAACTCGGGGTGAGGTAAAGGTTTAAATTGGGAGGCAGAATCTAATGTAAAAGGTCTAATTTTTGGCCAGTGAGGCTCAATACCATCCATATAAGATGGTGGGGTAGGCTGCCAACGGCCGGGATCGTCACTATACACCGAGTATTTGGGCATAGTGCGGGTTTCTTTATAATTATCTTTATCCATCCAGGAGGAAAGATGCTGAGCAACCGCCAGGCCATAATCTTTTGACGAGTTAAACTCATCTTTATTCGTTTCTTCCCATTCTGTGTAGAGGCTGTCACGGTAAGTGGTAAGTAAATCTTCAGAAAATATTAATTTTTTTCCAATTTCTATTTTTGCAACCAGCGCTGCAAGTTTATAATTGATATTTGCAGAAGAATTGGCTTTTGGAATTGGCTCGAGTTCTTCAAATTTTGTGGTAAAATCTATTAAATTTTTATCCTCCTGCCGCATAACTTGATAAGCAGCCAGGTTAGAATAGGCATAAATGCGACTTGCCACCGGGGGGGAGAAGATATCATGCACCATAATATCAGTAATTTTATCTACCGTTTGGTGGTAATTTTCAGCTGTAACCACAATGGGTTTATTTTCCTTCATACAGGAATTTAAAATCAGTATACAGATGATTAAGTAAAAGTATTTTTTCATATTAATTCTTCAATTTATAAAATAAAGGTTTAGCATTATTAAGGCTAACCATAAGGTAATCAATTCCTTTAAAATTTATTAGATCAAGGCTTCTTACACTTTTTTGGGTAAGATTTAATCCCAGCTCAACTCCTTCTAATACTTCACCATTCTGTGTGATTAAATTACCGGCCATTGCGTCAAACCTGCCGTGATACGGAGTTACCCCAAAATAATTCCCTGCAACTAATACTTCTTCGTGATTATCCTTGTTAAAATCGGCTTTTAAAAATGCCATAATAGGCGCTGTTTGCAATGCATTTTCGAAGCGTTTAAAAATAAACTTTCCATCCTTATTTAGCAAATACCCCGAAGCCATTGTGTGCACTTTCAGCAATTTAGCTTCTTTTAACGATTCCTTTTCAAAAATTTCTTCGATGGTTTTTCCGGCAAAATCTTTATATGCCGGAAATTTTTTGCGCAAATAAGAAAGTTGGCCTACCAGTTCATCGAGCCCATTTGCCGGATAATATTTGTGATTTTTGGCATAAGCTATAATGGTTTCTGTATTTCCATTTTTATCGAAGTCGGAATAATACATTCTTAGCGGGAACTCTGCTGAAGCCGGAAATTTAGAATTCAAGCCCCAGTTTCCGAGCAAATAATCCATTTTCCCGTCGTTATTTATATCAAACGGAATTATTTTTTGCCAAAGTCCGTTGAGCTTTTCCTCAAGAATTTCTTTTGAAACATTCTCTAAATTTCCATTATTATTCCTGAAAAATTGCGGGGACATCCATTCTCCAACTACAATCAAATCTTCCTGACCATCTTCGTCAAAATCTGTCCAGATGGCATCGGTAATCATTCCTGCTTTTTCGAGTTCTGAATTTTCCTGAATTTTGAATTTACCCTGTTCATTAATGAGCAAATAGGAGGAAGGGATTTTTCCAAAATTATTGGATACTGCGGCACCGCCCACAAAAATATCTAAATCGCCATCGCCATCAATATCACCTAATTTTGCAATTGAAGTATTTTCAAAAAATTGTGGCAATTTTTTAGTTTTTAATTCAGCGTTTTCATAAGCATATAATTTATCTAGTAAAGCATCTGCCTCACCATAAAATTCACCGCCACCGGAAGTCACAAAAAGTTCATTCTTTTTATCCCCGATAAGATCTACAATCGTTGCCGAGGTATTTTCAGTCTTTTCATCTTCTTTTAATATTCCAAAATCTTGCTTTTTAAAGGAATTCTCCTGTTGAAAATAGATCTCAGCCGGTGCAAACTTTGAATTTCCGAAGTAGATATCATCCTTGCCATTCCCGTTTAGATCTCCAACGGCAACCGCAGGTCCACGATCTGAAATTTGATAAGGAATCAATTTTTGACGGTTAAAATCTGTATATCGATTTTCTATATGTTTAAAATCTATTCCCGGTAAAGAATCTATTTTCTCAAACCATGGTTTTGGTGTAGGATAAAGTTTTTTATAATCAATAGGATTAAGGTCTGAATTCGGACTTATTACCAATTGCTGATTTAAATCCAGTTTATCCTGTTTTTGATAGGTGTTATCTGGCCAGATAATTATAAGCGAGTCTAACTTATCCTTCTTCGGAAATCCGAAATGAATAATAGGCTCTGAAGAAGATTGAAAGCCTTTTGAATTATAAAGCTGGCGCATTTGCATTTTTCCCTCCTGCCAGGCAATTGCTTTTGTCCCAATTCCGAATTTATTTTGAGTATCAAGTTTAAACGATAATTTTAAATAATTTGATGTTGCGTCTGACTGGTTTTCGTAAATATTGGCGTTTGTATTAATGTTATTGCTTACAATATCCAAATCGCCATCATTATCTAAATCAGCGTAAGCTATACCCGTAGAGATCACAGAATCCCGAGCCATCCATTTACCAGATTGATCTTTAAAATTAAGATTGGCAGAACCTTTAAAAACATAATTATGCACCTTTCCGGAAGGCATCATATTTAAAGCTTCCTTGTCTACTAAACGGGTATTATTTATTTTTTTCTGAATCTGGTTACTGGAAACATATTTTATATAATCTAAATCGTTGGGGCGTTTGGGAATCCCCGTAGCTATAAATATATCTTGAAGCCCATCCTGATCAAAATCTGCAAACAGTGGAGCCCAACTCCAATCGGTGGCGGCTACACCGTTTAAAAGTCCGGTTTCCTGGAAGTATTCTCCTCCCTGATTTATTTGAAGCATATTTCTGGTATACTGGTAATGATATCCCAATTCATCGGTTTTTAGCTTATCCAAATCCCGGGGATCGTCTCCTACAGAGGCTTTTAAAACCTTTTCATCCTGGGGAAGCATATCCAGAGTAAGAATATCTATAAATCCATCATTATTCACATCCGCGGCGTCATTTCCCATAGAAAACCGACTAACATGCCCAAATTTAGATTTTAACGTTTCGGTAAAAGTGCCGTCTCCATTATTCAAATAATAATAATCATCTTCGTGAAAATCGTTACTCACGTAGATATCTGTGAAACCGTCATTATTAAAATCGGCAGTGGCGAGTCCGAGTCCGTAACCGTTTGCACCACCATAAATCCCGGCTTCTTCGCTAACGTCCACAAATTTTCCGTTATCATTTCTTAATAGTTTATCACCGCTTTCAGCAATACGTTTATTTCTAATATCTGCAGGGCCGTAAGTATTCACCGTGTGAACAGCGTGATTAAGCAGATACATATCTAAATCGCCATCATTATCAAAATCAAAAAAAGCAGCTGTTGAAGAATAGTTTTGAAAATCCAGCCCGAATTCTTCAGCTTTTTCAGAAAATGTGCCGTCACCATTATTGATGAATAATTCATTTTTTCCATTTAAACCGTTTATTCCAGAGACCGCACAAACATAGATATCTAACAAACCATTACCGTTAACATCGGCCATAACAACTCCTGTATTCCAATTAGAAGTGCCTGAAACTCCTGCCTTTTCGGTAATATCTTCAAACTGCAAGTTTCCTTTATTAAGAAAAAGTTTATTTTTTACCTGATTTCCGGTTAGGTAAATATCTGGTAAACCATCCTTATTTATATCGCCCACAGCAACGCCGCCGCCATTATAGAAATACAAATAATCTAAAATATTTAGCGCATTTGTTTCGGTAAGCTCGTTGCTAAAATTTAGGCCTGTGGTTTCTGCCGGCAGGTTTTCAAAAAGAAAATCTTCCGAAGTTTTTTCTTTTTCACAGGAAGTGAGAAAGATGAATAAAAATACCAGGCTAAAGAGTTTTCTCATCAAACTTAAAGATTTTTGGTTCCTGATTATTTATGGCTACCAGAATAAGAATTTCTGCATTTTTATTTGATATTTTCCTTATGTGTTTCACTTCACCTTCAACTAAAAATCCTGATTTCTCTGAAGATATAATCTCCATATCACCATTCCCACTCACCTTTAGGAGAAGCCCTTTACTTGCATCCAAACGCCCAAATTGGGGTTTTAAGTTGAAATCGTTTCCGGCGAGTAAAAAATAACTATTTCCATTTTTGGTAGTTAGATGTTCAATAGCGTGAATACTTGATAACTGTGCTTCGGTAGGAAGTTCTTTAAACTCATAATTACCTTCAGCATTATTTAAAGCAAGAAAACTTTTAAAAGTGGTTATCTCTTTTACAATAGAATTTTCAACAATTTTTTCTGAAAAAAGTTCCTGAATTGACTTCGTAGCATATTCTGAAAATTTAAGATTCTGCTTTTTTATTGCTGAAATTTGCCCTGCCAGTTCTCTTCTTAAATGAATTGGGATATCTCTGCCATCAATATTTCTGGTAAAAATTTGTTCTATAGTACCATTATTATCAAAATCGTTGATATAAACTTTAACCGGATTTTCGGCTGAAGTTTGATAAAACGAGTTGGTACCGCGATTTCCTAAAATAAAATCTGGATTTTCATCCCCATTTATATCTGAAACCGATAAACCTGTCCAGGCTCCGGAAAATTCGTTCAGATTATTATCTGCCGGGTTAAAAGAATTTCCGTTGTTTTGAAGAATTTTAGGCGCCATCCAGTCGCCGGTTAAAATTAGATCTTTTTTCCCATCAGCATTTGTATCTTCCCAAGTGGCATCGGTTATCATTCCCAGGTCGTTAAGTATGTAAGCTTTAGCATCGGTTACATCTTTAAAACTGCCTTTACCGTCATTTTCTAATAGCTGATGTTTGGGGTTAATTCCAAAAATTCCCGGCACGCTTCTCTTTCCTATAAACAAATCTATGTCACCATCATTATCAAAATCATATGGCGCGATCACTGAAGTATTTTGTGCAGAATTAGGTAGTTGATATTCTGAAGCGCTAAAACTTTCATTTCCCTGATTTATATAAATTCTATCGCGAAATATTTCTTTATCAACGTTAGCTTCATTCCCGCCTGAACCTACTATCAGGTCTGGTTTATTATCGCCGTTTACATCAGCAAAAACTGCATAGGTATCTTCAAAACTTGAATTTGAGGTAAAAACTTCGAGATTCTTTTCGCTAAAGCTTCCTGAATTATTCTGTAGATAAAGAACTCCGGCCTGGCCTTTTGCGCCTCCTAAATAAAAATCCTCATTTCCATCACCATTTATGTCGCTTACAGCGAATGCCGGGCCTTCACGCGATAACATTTTTGGTATTAGACCTTCATAATCGTAGTCTATATAATTATTTTCTTTGTGGTTTTGAAGTTTTGTATTTATTTCAGTAAAAATAGTTTGGATTTGCGGTTTTTGCAGGTTATAAGTTGAATTTGCTTCGGTTTGATTAAATTTCAAAGTAGTGTTAATCTCCGGATTTTTTACCAGCTGCGTAGATTTATCGGGCCAGATAATTCGAAGCGAATCAATATTCTCAGCTTCTCCAAGCCCGAAAGTAAGGCTGTAATCTATTGAAGATTGAAATCCCCGGGTAGGAATTAATTCCTGAGAAAGCACCTGGTTATCAAGATAGAGTAAGGCTTTACTGCCAATGGCAAATGTATTTTTTTCTTCACCTTTTAGATTTAATTTCAGGTAATTATTATCTAATTTTTCTGAAGTTCTATTCTTATAAATAAATACCTCCTGGTTTACGTTATTAATGACAAGGTCAAGATCGCCATCATTGTCTAAATCGGCATAAGCGGAGCCGTTTGAAAAACTGGGTTCATTTAATCCCCAATCCTGTGCTTTGTTCTCAAAAGTTAAATCGCCATTATTCTGAAATGCAAAATTGGGAATAGGATTGCTTGGCATTTCATTTAGAATGGAATCAAATTCCTTTTTCTTTCCGGTAAGCACCATTTCCTGAAGAATATCGTTGGCAAAGAAATCCATAAAATCCTGGTTAGTGAGATCGTGGTAGATGCCGTTACTCACATAAATATCTTTGAAACCGTCATTATCCATATCAAAAATTAGGGCGCCCCAACTCCAGTCTGTTTGTGCAACACCACTTTGAAATGCGATTTCAGAGAAGGAATTTTCACCCGTATTGAGCTGTAGAGTATTTTGCATAAATTGGTGATAGAAATCCCTACTTTCTTTGAGTTTATAGATGTCATATCGTTCAAAATCTGAAGTCTCTTTAAGGCGTTTATCGCTTTCCGGAAGCATATCGGTAACAAAGATCTCAGGACGCGCATCGTTATTGATGTCCGCCATATCTGCGCCCATCGACGACAGACTTAAATGAGATACACGGTTTTTAATATCTTCAGTAAAAGTACCATCACCATTATTGATATAAAGATAATCGCGTTCATAAAAATCGTTAGAAATATAGAGATCGGGGAGTTGATCGTTGTTTACATCGCCTACGGTAACTCCAAGTCCAAAACCTATTAAGCTTCCGTAAATTCCTGCTTCTTCACTAACATCGGTAAATTTACCATCATCGTTGCGTAGTAATTTATCACCACCGCCTTTAAAAATTTCTGGTAAGTCCCAATCTTCACTTCTTAGGTCACGTTTGTTATTAAAACTTAGGCTGGAAACCGGGATAAAGCTATTATTAAGAATATATACATCAAGATCACCGTCCCCGTCATAATCAAAGAAAGCGGCGTGGGTGGTAAATCCATTTTCGTCTAAATTATAGGAAGCGCCGTCTTCAGTGAATGTAAGGTCTCCATTATTGATGAAAAGTTCATTTTTACGATCTGCACCTTCAATATTTCCGGCATTGCTCACATAGATATCCAGCAGTCCGTCGTGATTAATATCTACCATACTTACACCGGTGCTCCAGTTTTTTGTTCCTGCCGTTCCTGAGCTTTTTGTAATATCTTCAAATTTAAAATCGCCTTTATTCAGGTAAAGTTTGTTTTCACCAAGATTTGAGGTTAAATAAATATCAGGCAAACCATCGTTATTGATGTCACCAATTCCTACACCCGCACCATTATAAAAATTTCTATATCGAAAAATGTTGAAATCTTTAGTATTGGTTATTGTATTTTCAAAATTGATTCCCGTTTGAGTAGATGACATTTTGGAGAATAATGCATCCTTATTTTCTTTTTCCGCAGGTATTTCATTTTCTGTTTTATCATTAGCACAAGCCATAAAAAACAGCATAATAAAGATTGAACCAAAAATTGAAGAAGATAAATGAGAAGTGATTTTCATTGAGAAAAACAGGTTAGAAGGGAGGCTATTTTAATTGGCAATTTAAACAAAATTTAAGAAGAATTTAGGAGTCTAAAAAAAGAGACTAAAAATGCAAATGCATTGATAGCCTCTTTAATATATAAACTATTTCAAGTAATTAGTAACCTTCGTTTTGTTCTAAATTAGGATTAGATGTTAAGGCTGTTGAAGGTATTGGGAACAATACCCTAAAAGCTTCTGTATTATCTTTAAATTCCCAGGTATCGGTATAAGTACCAAATCTAATTTGATCCTGTCTCCTGGTGAATTCCATATAAAGTTCACGACCACGCTCATCAAGTAAATCTTGATCTGTAAGGCTTTCCAGCGGAGTAGCCTGTCTTAGTTCACGTAATTCATTAACCAGGCCTAAAGCAGACTCATCTGCAGTTCCACCGCGATGAATAGCTTCAGCTTTCATAAGATGAGCATCTGCATAACGGAAAACGATTAAATTGCCTGGATAAGCTCCATCTGATGGATGGTATTTTAGTAATCTAATACCTGTTCTCTCATTGTTACCTACTAAACCTGGCAATTCTTTGGTATAAACTAAAGGGTTCCCGGTTCTATCGTTTAATTCAGAGCCATCTAAAGCATATTGCTGATTTATAAGAAATCCATATCCGATATAAGAACCATCTTCCATTCCGTCTTCATCATCATCTAAATCATCTCCTTCAGCTGTATTTCCTGAAGTAGGTACAAAACCTCTACGTTCCTCCTGTCCTGAACCCGGTACGTTAACCTCTGGGTCTCCTTCAAAAAGATCATAAAATTCAGCTAAAGTTGAAAAACCATTCCATCCTCCTGCGGGTTGACCGGGTGTTCCCTGGTTGTAGTGTAATGTACTCCAAATACGTGCATCTGCTCCATAATTAGTTCTAAAAATTATTTCAGTATCAGAAACATCTACATCGGGTTCAAAAATTTCGAAGAATCCACTTTGAAGTGCAAATCCATCTTCAGTAATAGCATCAACGTGATTTATCACTTCATTCATATCTTCGGGAGATGCAGTTCCTGTACCTAAATAAATATGCTTGTTTAGGTGCATTTTTGCTAATAGAAAGTTTGCAAGTGCCTTAGAAGCTCTATTGGTTTCAGCTCCAGGACCATTGGCTGGTAATTCAGGCAATGCTTCTTCAAGATCTTTCATAGCAAAATCAAAAGCTTCGGCTCGTGACATTACCATTGGGCTAACATCTGGGCCTTCATTAACACCTCTAAACGGCACCTGGCCAAATAGATCTATTATCCAGTACATACTGAAGGCTCTTAAAACCTTGGCTTCTGCAACTTGTGCTGCGCTTGCCTCAGGGGTTTCAATGATTTCTGTTAATGAAAATACACTGGAATTAAAGTTGTTCCAGGTATTTAAAAGATAGGGGTGGGTAGCATCCCAGGTGTGCTGGTGCAAGGTTCTCCAAACCCCATTATCTCCCCAGTCTGTTCCCCTGGTTGGAATTAATAATTCATCTGATGTGGCTTCCTGTAAAGCATATAAATTTTCCTGGGTTTGTAAATGTCCCTGGATCGTGTTATACGCGTTATTTATTGAGCCTTCTACGTTGCTTACTCCGTCAAATCCTCCGTCTGAAGTTTCACGGGATACCGAGTCGGTATCTTCAAGTTCCAGATCGGTACAGGACACGATACTTAGAACTCCTAAAGTAGCTAGTGTTATTTTTAAAATACTCCTTTTCATAATACTTTTTTAAAATGATGCATTTAAACCAAAAGTCACTGTTGTAGGTCTTGGGTATGCGGTATAATCTATACCTGCCGAAGGAACATTATTTAGTGCTTTATTGGTATCTACCTCTGGATCAAGACCTGTGTAATCTGTAATTACAAAAAGGTTTTGACCTGTTAAAGATAATCTCAATGTATTAAATAAACTTTCTTCAGCGATATCAAAGTTATATCCTAAAGTTAGGTTTTGCATTCTTAAGAAATCTCCTTTTTCAAGGAACCTTGTAGATACATCTGGTGCGTTAAGGTTAGATTCTCCATTTCCAATTACATTTTGAGTAACATTTCTACCATTACCAATTGCTCCCGCAGTAAAGAAAGCATTTTCGGTATTGTTATAAATATAGTGTCCAAACTGGCCTGTTAAAAATGCAGATAGATCCCAGTTTAAATATTGAACACTGGTAGATATACCTAAATTGGTAGTTGGTAGTGCACTTTTTCCAACAAATTGTTGAACATCTCCATTAGGATAAATAGACTGGCCTGTTTCATCAAAGCCTGCGAATTCCCTTAAAAAATAGGAGAATAGTGGTTGGCCACCAACTAAACGCTGAGCAAAGGCTCCCGTTAATCCCTGTCCGCTAATTCCACCGGTATCAATAACTCCATCAAAATCTTCAACCATATTATCGTTGTAAGCAATGTTGAAGCCGAAGTTCCAGAATAAATCTTCTTGCTGAATTATATCATAATCTATTGCAAATTCAACCCCTTTGTTAATCACATTAGCATCCAGATTTTGGAATACGAATGGTTGTGGAGAAGGTTGAGCAGAGAAAACCTGGATTAAAAGATCTGTAGTGTTTTTGTAATAAAAATCTAAAGATCCGCTTAACCTATCGTTCATAAAACCATAATCAAGACCTATGTTGGATTGACTGGTTTCTTCCCATTGTAAGTTTGGATTAGCAAATGATACAAGGGTAGTACCTGGGGCATCTATACCGCCTCCATTGTTAATTCCAAAACCTGCCCATCTCTCACGTTGCTGGTATTGGTTATAAGGAATTTCCTGGTTACCGGTAACCCCGTAACCCAATCTTAGTTTTAAAGTAGATATAGCATCTGGGATGAAATCTTCATCACCCATTTGCCAGGCAAAAGCTCCAGAAGGGAAGTAACCGTATTTATTATTTCCACCAAAACGTGTAGAACCATCAGCTCTTAAAGTCGCGGTGAATAAATATTTCCCGGCTAATTCATAATTTAACCTGGTGAAGAAAGATTGCAACTCATCGGTTACATCAAATTTATCACCGGCAATGGCACTGGCTACTATATTTCCTGGGTTAGACACATTATCTGTAGCAATTTCAGGAAAAAGACGATTTACAAAGATATCTTCTCCGGTATAACCATATTGCTGATAAGAACCACTTATAGAACCTTCTATAGCGTCTCTACCGGCTTGAAGTTCATCTATCATCGCATCCATATCCCCGGTTGAGAAACCAAATCCTGAAACATTTATTCCTGAACGACTAAAGTCCTGGAAGGAGTAACCGGCTAATGCGGTGAACTTAGAATTCTCAAATTGTTTTTCGTAATTCACGGTAAGTTCCATTAAGCGGTTGGTAGAATTAATCTCATTGATATAACCTCTACCATTTCCCGGAACACCAGATCCTACCCCTGCGATGTCCCCAGAAAGAGCGGCACCACGGTAGGAGTTAGATTCATCATATCCAAGGGCAACTTTTGCACTTAACTCTGGTAAGATTTTATAATCGGCAGATAGATTAAGTAAAACCCTATCAGTTTCAGTTTCATCCTGGTTATACTTTAATAATGCCAACGGATTTATAAAATCACCACCAGGAGTAAATTCAGGGTCGGCCGGGTAGGTAGGATTAGCAAAATATGCTGTTCCTAATAAATCTCCCTGCGCCCCTGCATTATCTGATATTGGTGCACGTTCATCATTCACTCTTGCAATGGTAGATTGAAGGTTTAGCTTCAATTTATCATCAAATAGCCTATGGGTGATATTTAACCTTCCAGTTAATCGCTCCATAGAGGAATTCTCTATTATCCCCTTTTGGTCGGTATAATTACCAGAAACTCTATAGTTACCACCGGTATAAGAATTAGAATAGGAGAGATTATGAATTTGAGAAAAAGCAGAGCGGGTAATTTCGTCCTGCCAGTCAGTATCTCCACCAAAATCAAGGTCTTCTCTATTACCGCCATAACTTTCGGCAGCGTCTAAGAATTCTTCTCTGTTTAAAAGATCAAATTCGTTAGCCGGAGTTGCAATACCAAGGTTGGTACTGTAATTTAATCTTCCCTGATCTCCTCTACCATCTTTTGTAGTAATAATTACAACCCCGTTAGCTCCCCTGGAACCATATATTGCGGTTGCAGAAGCATCTTTAAGAACGCTCATACTTTCAATATCAGATGGGTTAAGGAAGTTTAGTGGGTTTTTAGCACTAGAAGAACCAAAACCTACATCATCTCCACCTGCTGATACTTCATCACCAGCCAATGGCACACCGTCTACAACGAAAAGCGGATTGTTACCACCCCTAACCGAAGTTGTACCTCGAATACGAATGTTAACACCGGCGCCAGGTTCTCCACTGGAGGTAGTAACCTGTAAACCGGCTGTTTTACCTTGTATAAGTTCTTCTGGCGAAGAAATTACACCCTGGTTAAATTCATCAGAAGAAACTGTAGAAACCGCCCCAGTGGCATCTCGTCTTTCTACATTTCCATAACCAATAACCACTACTTCGCTAAGGGCATCGGTGTCCTCCTGCATGGTAGCATTAATAGTTGTTCTTCCGTTTACCGAAATCTCTTGTTGGGCATAGCCTACAAAGCTAAATACCAGAACACCATCACCTGGAACATCGTTTAACGAATAATTTCCGTCAAAGTCGGTTACCGTACCATTAGAGGTACCTTTAACCACAACGTTCACTCCCGGTAAGGGCATTTCCCCATCGGTTACCGTTCCTGTTATTGTTTCCTGCGCCTGGACAAATCCGAAGCTGCAGATTGCAAACAGAAACAAACCGATTTTGAGTAATCCTTGTTTCATAAATTTAATTTTACAGTTGATTAATTAAACCATTAAGTTGATGACCTAAATTAGTAAAAAATTATGCTAAATATTAAGTAGTCTATACACGCAAACGTTTTCGTGTTTTCAAAGATGTGAATATTGAAGGGGTTTTTTAGACTAAAATTGAAGCTAAAATTTTATTGAAAATATCGCAATACGAAGTAAACAGCTGTCTTACAGGATTCTAAAAATTAAATGTAATAAATACACGTGATGAAATCGTAATTTTATAATTTTTGTTGATAAAATTTCATTTTATTCCCTTTAATAGGTCATTATTGATAGTTTTTTGGCCGAAATTTTGACAGAAATTTCTTCCTTTTCTCCAATATATTCACCATCAACCTGAAAAGCGACCGGTTTTCTACAAAAAACTCTAGCACTTTTAACCGGTATTATCTCCACAAATTCAGAGTTTACGTCAGTTTCATTACGTAAAGTTTTTAGAATCTCCAGGATGTCGAAGTTTTTGAATAAAAGGATTTCAAAAACACCATCATCTATTTTTCCTTTGGGGTTTACGTTAGCACCGGTGCCGTATTTTTTTGCATTGGCAAATGCCAAGAGAATTCCTTTTTTGGTAATAGTCTTATTTTCTAATTCTATTTCAAATTCAAAAGGATATTTACTTTCCCAAAGAGTAGGTATAGATTGTAGCAAATAGCCCATTTTTCCTCGTATTCTGGAATGTTCGTAATTTTTAATTAATTCAGCATTTAATCCCAAATCACTTATGTGCAGGCAGAGTTCTCCATTAATTTCAAGCATATCCATTTCTTTATGTTCATTACCCAGCGCTATTTTCAATTGTTCTTCCAGGATGTTGGGAATGCCCAGGTTAACAGCAAGCCCGTTGGCTGAACCTGCAGGAAAGATTGCTATAGGAATTAGAAAATTAATTAAAGCCTCTGCTACTTGTTTTATAGTCCCGTCGCCACCCGCTACAAAAACCCGATCAAAATTATTTTCGGTAACCAATTTCTGAATTTTCTCACGATCATTTTTACCGGTTGTTTTATAGGTTACGAGTCCAGCATTAATTTTTAAAAGCTCATATTCAAGAGTTTGTATTATATGCTCCTTACTAAGACCTCCTGAAATTGGGTTTACAACAAGTAGTACTTTTTGTATTTCTTTCATATAGCTTCTAAAATATGCTTAAATTTAATTATTTTGGAGTAAGAAAAATTCAATAAAAATCTAAAATTTTGAAGTTAGATCTAAAACTTTATCGTGGTTATGTTAATAATCAGGAGCTGGTTGTATCTGGCCATTTATTTAAATCCTGGGCGCCAGATAAGTACAGGCTGGATAGAAAAGGAATAAAACATGCGGTAGCTATTATTCATATGTTTCGCATTAGTCCTTTAAAAAACAAGGAAATCACCTTGAAATTTCGCAATACTACAGTAACCACTAAAACCCTGGACGATGGCTATTTTAGATTTACAATTCCTTTTTCAGAAGAATTAAAAAGCGGCTGGCATGAATACGAGGTGAGTTGTAATATCAAGGATTTTGGAATGATAGAGAAGGGGGAATTATTAAAACCGCACCCATCTAAATACGGTATAATTTCAGATATAGATGATACTTTTCTTATTTCACATAGCAATAGCTTTTTTAAAAAGTTATATGTGATGCTTTCCAAAAACATCAATAAGCGCAAGATTTTTGATGACGTTGTAGATCATTATAAAGAATTGAGCCGTGCGGGGCAGGACTCTGAGCATGCTTCCAATTCCTTCTTTTATGTTTCCAGCAGTGAGTGGAATTTATATGAGTTTATCAATGAATTTGCCAAGATGCACCAGTTGCCTAAAGCGGTAATTAAACTAAAGAAAATTAAAACTGGGATTTCAGATTTTCTCTCTACCGGCCGCGGAAGCCACGATCATAAATTTGAAAAGATAAAAGATATTATTTCTTTTTATCCCCACATTCCTTATGTACTATTAGGAGACGATTCCCAGAAAGATGCCCATATTTACGAGCGTATATGTAAAATTTTTCCAAAGAGGTTAAAAGCAGTTTATATACGACAAACCGGAAGAAAAAAGAAGCCGGAAATCACTACAATTCTCAAGAATATAGAAAGCCTTGGCGTAAGTATTTGTTACTTTAAACATAGCAATAAGGCCATAAAACATTCCCGCGCAGAAGGGATTATTTAAAGTTTTTGAATCCTATATTTGCTGAAATTAACTCACGGTTTAAATATACACAACCGAAGTTTAAGATCATATTTTAATTAATCTGAAATTTCATTTTTTGAACGTACAGGACTATATAAAATCCAGGGCCCAATTGCCCGTCAAAAGTATTCAGAATACTATTGCACTTTTAGAAGCCGATGCTACAATTCCGTTTATTTCCCGCTACCGTAAGGAAGCCACCGGAAATTTAGATGAGGTTGCTGTTGAAAAAATTGCGCTGTTACTCAATTCTTTTAACGAACTCGAAAAGCGAAAAGCAGCGGTGCTTAAAGCTATAAAGACTCAAAATGAGTTAACTGAAGCTTTAGCGGAAAAAATTAATAAAGCCAATACTTTAACCGAAGTTGAAGATCTCTATTTACCTTTTAAAAAGAAAAGAAAAACAAAGGCTGATGCAGCCAGGGAAGACGGTTTAGAACCACTTGCCAAAATCTTAATGGCTCAAAATACAGCCAATATTGACCTCTCTGTAAAACAATTTCTTTCTGAAAATATAAAAACTAAAGAAGCAGCTTTTTACGGGGCCGGGCATATTATTGCTGAATGGATTAATGAAAATACTTATGTTAGAAATTCCTTTAGAAGATTATATGCCCGAAAAGCGCAACTAAGTACCAAATGGGTAAAAACAGAAGAAGAACATCCCGAAGCTTCCAAATTTTCACAGTTTGAAAAGTGGGAAGAACCGCTTAAAAGAATTCCTTCACACAGATTTTTGGCTATTTATCGAGCCGAAAAATTGGGGATAATTAAACTAAAAATTGAAGTGGATAAAGCGGAAGCTTTAAACTTAATTGAAAAAGCAATAATTAAAAATACCGGTTTTTCTGGAGTAAAATATTTAAAAGAAGCGTTTGAAGATGCTTTTACACGATTGCTGAAAAAATCTTTTGCTACCGAATTTTTAAATGAAGCTAAGGAAAAAGCAGATGAAGATGCCATCGGCGTATTTGCTTCAAATCTTGAGCAACTTTTAATGGAAGCTCCTTTGGGCAGCAAACGAATTCTCGCATTGGACCCGGGTTTTAAATCAGGTTGCAAATTGGTGTGTTTAGATGAACAGGGGAATTTATTACATAATGAAACAATATTTCCTCACCCGCCACAGAAGAAAACAGATGCGGCTTCAGCGAAGATTAAAAGTTTGGTAAATGCTTACAAAATTGAAGCTATAGCTATAGGTAATGGCACCGCAGCCAGGGAATCCGAGCAATTTATTAAAAACATTTATCTACCAAAAGAAGTTTCGGTTTTTACGGTTAATGAAGCAGGAGCTTCGGTTTATTCTGCTTCAAAAATTGCCAGGGAAGAATTTCCTAATTATGATGTTACGGTGCGTGGAGCAGTTTCTATAGGCAGAAGATTGAGTGACCCGTTGGCCGAACTGGTGAAAATAGATCCAAAATCAATAGGAGTAGGGCAGTACCAACACGAGGTAGATCAAACCAAATTAAAGGAGAAACTTGATGTAGTAGTGATGCGTTGTGTAAATAAAATAGGAGTAAACTTAAATACGGCAAGTAAAGAATTATTGTCTTATGTGTCTGGAATTGGCCCGGGATTGGCACAAAATATTCTGAATTACAGAAAAGAAAATAAACGTTTTACAAGCAGAAAAGAATTGCTAAAAGTACCTCGCCTGGGAGAAAAAGCCTTTGAACAATCTGCGGGATTTTTACGAATTAAAAATGCTAAGAATCCATTAGATTATTCGGCCGTGCATCCAGAAAGTTACTTTGTGGTAGAAAAAATGGCGAAAAATAATGCCTTGAAGCCGGAAGAACTAATAGGAAATACTGAAGTTCTTGAAAGGATAAAACCGGAAGATTATATTTCTGATAATATTGGATTACTGAGTTTAAAAGATATTCTGGGAGAATTAAAAAAACCTGGAGCCGATCCCAGGGCAAAGAAAAAGGCCTTTAGTTTTGATCCTTCAGTAAAAAGTATTACCGATTTAAAGCCGGGTATGAAACTTCCGGGAATAGTAAATAATATAACCAATTTTGGCTGCTTTGTAGATATTGGAATCAAAGAAAGCGGGCTCATTCATATTTCAAAACTTGCCAATGAATTTATAAGTGATGTAAATTCGGTGGTTAAACTCAACCAGGAACTGGAAGTCACCGTACTTTCTGTAGATGAAGAAAAAAAGAGGGTTCAACTTTCTTTAATAGATTAATACAACGAGGCTGTTGAAAAACTGGTAGCAGCCTCGTTTGTTTTAAACTTTCTAATTTCTTTTTCTAAAATTTGCGCCGTCAAATTCTTCCCGCTCATAAAATTCATCATCAGCGTAATGAGCTTTGCTATGACGGTCTCTACGATCATTTTCATCGTCAATAATTTTCCCTTCCCTTTGTTCAGAAATTGGCTTATCGGCATATTCCTCTTCTTTTCGGCGTTGGAGATGCTCGTCTTCTTTTTCTACAGAAGACGGACGATTATAAGAGCTTAAAACAGTTTCTTCATAATGTCTATCTGGATTAGCACCGCGTTCAATGCGTTTTGTTTCAGCAAAGGTTTGGTGGGTAATCCTTGAAGTATAAATGTATTTTTCATCTTCTTCGAGCTCTACCAGGCCTATGGGTACAATTACGTGATTCTGGCCGTCTTTGTTTACAAACTCCTTAATTTCAGGATCTGCGGGTTTACCATAGGGATCGTGCCGGGAATCTATAATGGTCTGGTCTACTTCCACATCTACGTAAACTACGCGATCAAGATTTTTATTAATGAGTAAATTATCAACTTTACCAACTACACGCTTGTCGGCATCTCTAACAACCCAGCCCCGAATATCGGGATAACCGCCTGCAATTTTATAGTCTTTTAATTCACTTAAATAATATAGATTCTTATTCTTTATATCCTTGCTCATAATTCACAATTTTTTAGTTATGCAATCAATTCTTTTGAATAAAGAAAACTGATCTTGCTATTTTCATTAAAATAAATGCCTGAAGTATCATTCAATTCTTCAATATCATTGGTATCATCAATGGTGTCTACATCATCAGTAGTGTCATTATAAGCGAAAACATAAAATAATATTCCCAGTATGATGATAGCGATTAAAAGAATCCATGGCCAAATAGGTTTTTTCTTTTCAATTTTAATTTCTGCCATAATCTTAGTTTTTGTTTGGTTAGACTACTAAAGTTAAAAAATATTGTTACTAACTATTATTAAGGTTAGCCCAAACTATTGTTAATTAGGTCCTAAGCCAAAAAAAGGCATCCCTACGGAATGCCTTTATAAAAATAAATATGTATAAAAGTTTATTTTAAAAGATCTTTAAGTCGCTTCCAGGCTTTATCGTGTGCTTCTTTATTTGGTTTTTCGGCCTCTGGTTGGTGGCCACTGCGCATAAAGGCGTGGCCGGCGCCTTCGTAGATTTCATATTTATAAGTCTTGCCGGCGTCTTCCATCATTTTTTCACTGGCCTCAATCGTGGAATTCACACGGTTATCATCACCACCGTAATATCCATAAATAGGAGCCGAAATATTTGCAATTACTGAAGCATCTTCAGGACCGGTTCCGTAGAAAACGTGCGCTGAAGAGATTTCCTGGTTATTTGTAGCATACTTAAAGGTTTGTGAACCACCCCAGCAAAAACCAACTACAGCAACTTCTCCGGTTGATGCCGAATCTTCCTTAATATAGTTGAAGGCAACATCAAGATCTGCAGTTACCTGTTCTGGGTCTAAAGCATAAATGGCGTCTCTTGCAGCATCAGGATTTTCAAAATCTGTGGTGCGACGTTTACCTTGAGTATTTGAAATCAAATCGGGAGCGATCACCAGGTAACCGGCTTCAGCAAGTTTATCGGCAAACAACCTTGCCCAATCATTTAAACCACGGTTTTCGTGAATTACAATTACAGATTTTGTAGCTTCATTTGTTTCGGGATAGGCTACAAAAGCCTGAAACTCCCTCTCACCGTGAGATAAAGTAACCCATTCGTGATGCCTTGGGGAATCAGAAAGTTCATCGGCTTCAGTTTTTTGAGCCATTGTAGTATCGGTTTCAACTTGAGCTTCCTCCTTATTATACTCTTTTTTATCATTTTTATTTCCGCAGGAAAAAAGCGAAAATGCAAAGACAAACAGCAGGAAGACGTGGTTTAAATGTTTCATAACTATAAAGTTTTAATTGAATATTGTTTCAATTTCCTATCTGAAAACGCCGGAAGGAAAAACTACTACACTTTCGTGACCGTCTTTTCCAACCGCTGCTACGCCAAAGAAGAAATTATCTATAACAATTCCGTCAAGGGTAAATTCACTTACATCACCTACAAATCGGGAATATTGCCACTGCGCTTCAGTTGTTTCTCTCCAGTAAATCTTATAACCGGCAATATCGCCTTCAACCTTATCCCATCTTAATTTTGCTGAAGGTTCTACAATTCCTCCAATTTCAACGTTTTTAGGGGCTGGTGGAGCCCAGGCAAGACTTGCCATATTTATCGCATTTACTGCGGTAAGTTTTTTAGCATAATTGAAATTTACCCCTTCTATAACATCGCCATATTCAATACCGTTTTCGGTTCTAATATCCTGGTGTTGGCGGTTGTAATTTTCATGGGCTTCCATAATCCTTATTCCGGCGAAGCCAAGATCGTTAAAGGGGCGGTGGTGACCACCACGACCAAAACGGTCTAAACGATAGATCATCATCGGGTTCATTTCAGGCATATAAGTTTCAGTAGTTTTATGTACATAACGAGCCAACTGACGGGAAATACCATCTACCTCGCCACCGTAAACCCTACGCATAGTTCTTTCTCTTTCAGATTCATTTGGAGGAACGGGTTCAGAAAATATTCTAAAAGTGCGATTATCAATTACGCCATCTACACCTTCAATATTCCCAATCATATCGTTATTTAAAACGCCAATAATTTCCCATTCATTTTCTTTAGCATACTCTGCAAGGCCTTTCCCGCCAAACAAGCCCTGTTCTTCACCAGAAAGACCAACGTAAACCACGCTGCTTTCAAACTCATATTGCGATAAAACCCTTGCGGCTTCTATGGCTCCGGCCATCCCGCTGGCATTATCGTTGGCTCCGGGCGCATCGGTTTCAAAATCCATAGTATTGCTGGCGCGAGAATCTATATCGCCGCTCATAATAATATAACGGTTTGGATATTTGGTTCCTTTTTGAACCGCAACCACATTTACCACCCAGGCATCGTGCGGAATGCGTTCGCCATCTTCTGTAGTAACAAAGTCTTTTTGGTAAAAAACATCAAGACAATTATCGCAATTATTAGATATATTATCGAATTCAGATTTTATCCATCTACGTGCGGCACCTATTCCACGGGTGTCAGAAATTGTATCACTAAATGTATTCCTTGTTCCAAAACCGGCAAGTTTCCTAATATCGGCTTCAATTCTATCTGCAGAAACGCTATCTATTATTTCGTAAATACGCTCATCGGTTTGCGCATTTGTTTGTTGAAAAATGAGTCCTGAAAATAGGAGTAGGGCAAGACTGGGTATATTTCTTATCATAAAATTATTTTTTTAAGCTTCTAAAATACCTAATGTTTGGATGATTTCACAATTAAATACGCTTTAGAAGTATTATGAAACAAAAAAATCCCGACAAAAAATGCCGGGATTTTAAATCACATTCTAATTAACTACAATTTAGCTTGCTTTCATATTATGAATTTCAGCTTTTGCTTCGTGTGCTTTTTGGTCAGCTTTCGAGTTAGAAAGGCTGGCTTTAGTTTTGTTCTTTAAAGCATCAACTTTGTGGCTTAAAGAGTCAGAAAATTCATTGAATTTTCCTTTAGTTCCTTGTATAGCTTCGTTGCTTGAATCTGAAATCGCCTTTCTGGTATCTGCACCTTTTTTAGGGGCAAATAATAGTCCTAAGGCCGCTCCTGCAGCTGCTCCTGATATTAATCCTAATAACATTTTTCCTGATTTCATCGATCTAAGTTTTTAAGTTTTGGTTCGTATTTTTGTTTAATGTAAAATTAGATCATAATCACGCCGTTACCATATTTTTGAAGTTAAGTTATGCATAAACTTTCTTAGAAAATGTCAAGGAATTTAACAGTTTAAAGGCTTATGAATTTTCAGCAAACTTTTTAAGTATATCCCTTACCTTTAAAGTGTCTTCAACATAATAACGTGCGCTGGTTTTTTTCATTCCAACTTTAACCGTAAAAGAATTTTCTGGAAGTTCCTCAAACATATATTCATCTGTCCAGTCATCTCCAATGGCAAAGATGAAATCGTAATCTTTGCCAACCAGTTTTTTATTGGAAGCTTTTCCCTTATTTACTCCGCTACTTTTTATTTCCAGTACTTTATTTCCTTCAAGAACGCTAAGTCCACGGTTAGAAATTAATTCCTTTAAAACATTTGAAAGCTCATTAGCTCTAATTTCACCAAGTTCGGGATCGGCTTTTCTATAATGCCAGGCTAGTGAATAGTTTTTATCTTCTATAAATGTACCGGGCGTTCTATCTACAAAAGTTTCAATTACCGGGCGCACCGCACTCATCCAATCGTTATTCACGTTTTCTGAAAGTTCCCATTCGCTATCTTTTTGGCGCATCCAAACCCCGTGTTCTGAAATAAGTTCTACAGGAATTTCCTGCCACCACGCACCAAGGGTGTCTTTATCCCTACCACTAATAAGAACTACATCTGTATTTGCTGATTGATTTAATTTGTGAACTAAATCTATTAATTCCTGGTCTGGTTTTGCTTTTTCGGGCTTATCGGTAAAGTTTACTAATGTACCGTCGTAGTCCAGGAATAGGATTCGGTTCTTCGCATTTTTAAATTTCTCCAGAATTTCATCTGAAACTTTAGAGGAAATTCTTCTCGCTTTAAACGCATCTCTATCCTGACTCGTTTCATGTAAGGCTTTCATAAAATCGTTTGCCCATTTTTCTACACTATAGCGTTTCAGTCGCTTTTGAAGTATTTTATTGCGCTGCTTTTGTTCTTCTTCAGGCATTTCAATTGCCTGGATTAAAGTTTCGGAAATCTGCTCAAAATTATTCGGATTAATAATTAACGCCTCGTTCATCTCGTGTGCGGCACCAGCCATTTCACTTAAAATAAGTACTCCGGTTTGATTTATTCTTGTAGCCACAAATTCTTTGGCAACCAGGTTCATCCCGTCCCTAATTGGTGTTAATAGTGCAATATCACAACTCGTATAAAGGTCAATTAAATTTTCAAAAGGCATAGAGCGGTAAAAATACCAGATAGGCGTCCAGCTCACGGTAGAGAATTTACCGTTTATTCTTCCAACTAATTCATCTATTTCCCTTTTTAAACGTTGATATTGCGGCACGTTAGATCTTGATG
>NZ_CAXAVR010000011.1:0-42853 GCF_963972535.1 uncultured Salegentibacter sp. | reverse complement strand
AGTTAGCAGTTAGCAGTTAGCAGTTAGCAGTTAGCAGTTAGCAGTTAGCAAAAACTAAAAAATATTTTTATCAAATCTATTCTGAAAAATTACTTACTCAATTTCTTCTTAACAATAGTAGAAATGGTTTTGCCATCGGCTCTACCGGCCAATTCAGCGCTTGCCATTCCCATCACTTTTCCCATATCCTGCATTCCGCTGGCTCCGGTTTTAGCGATAACTTCGTCTACTTTAGCTTCAATTTCAGCTTCACTCAACTGTTCAGGTAAAAAAGACTCAATCACTGCGGCCTGTTTTTCTTCAGGCTCGGCCAAATCTGCCCTGTTTTGCTCCCTGTAAATCGCAGCACTTTCCTTGCGTTGTTTTACAAGTTTCTGCAAAATTTTAAGTTCTTCATCATCAGTTAAACCGTCTTTTGCAGAACTTTCAGTATTGGCTAATAAAATAGCACTTTTAACCGATCGTAAAGCTTCCAGTTTTTCACTGTCCTTAGCTTTCATAGCAGCTTTCATCTCTGCCATTACTTTATCCTGTAAACTCATAACTTGTTAGTGTCATTTCCGCGCAGGCGGAAATCTTAATTTCGCAGCGAAGATAAAATATTAAAATTAAAATCCCCACTTATTCTCCCTGCAAAATTAAGTATCTTGAGACGCTAAATTATAATTCATTTATGAAAAACCCGATTTTCATCCTCCTGTTCTTGCTAAGTTTTTCAATTTCAGCCCAGCAAAGATTTATAGACGAATCTTTTCAGCTAGAAGAGACTGAAACCAAAACCTATGCTACTAAGGAAGGCGAAGAATTAAAACTGGACATTTATCAGCCTAAAAATGATACTATGCAGCACAGACCTGTAATAATTTTTATGCACGGCGGCGGATTTGCAGGCGGCACCCGAACTAATCCCGCCGAAGTAGATTTTGCTAGAACTGCTGCAAAAAAAGGTTATGTTGCTGTACAAATTTCTTACCGGTTAACCCGAAAAGGACAATCTTTTGGTTGTGATTATAACGCATCTGGGAAAATGGAAACCTTTAAAATGGCTGCTGAAGATTTTATGGATGCCGTGAATTTTATGGTTAAAAATAAAGAAGAATTTAATATAAATCCAGCAAAGATAATTGTGGGCGGAAGTAGTGCTGGCGCAGAAGCAGTTTTAAACGCGGTATACAACGAAAAACTTATGCTCGAGGATTTTTCTAAATACCAAAACTTTGATTTTGCCGGGGTTTTCTCTCTTGCCGGTGCTATTGTAGATGCGCGATATATTACTGAAGAAAACGCTATTCCCGGGGTATTTTTCCACGGTACTGAAGATAATCTTGTGCCCTATGCAAGCGCACCTCATCACTGGTGTGATCGGGACCAACCGGGATATATTATGCTGGACGGCTCCAAAACAATTACTGAAAAACTTAAAAAACTGAATACCTCATACTTACTTTACAGTTTCGAAGGCGGAAAACACGAACACTCCGGAATGCCATTCGACCATTTCCCTGAAGTTTTCCACTTTTTTAATTCGGTATTTTTAAATGGAGAAAATCAGCAAATTGAAGTATGGAAATAGCAACCAACCGCTTAAGTAAAGAGCGATCAAAGAATTTGTTTAAACGCTTAAAATAAAAAATCCCGCCGAAGCGGGATTCAATAACCCAGAGATAGTAGGGTATCTCAAGGTTGTGCGCATCAATAAAAAACTACTCCTCTACCGTAAATTCATTGGTAAATTTGTGGTCTGAACTTCCGGCAACGAAAAACTCGAATTCGCCGGGTTCTACTACAAATTCCAGATCTGCATTATAAAATTTCAGGTCTTCTGCGGTAAGCTCAAAACTCACTTCTTTTGTTTCACCTTTCTTTAAACTTATCTTTTTAAACGCCTTCAACTCTTTCATTGGCGGCGTAATACTTCTCACTTTATCGTGCGTATATAACTGCACCACTTCCTCTCCTTCATAATCACCTGTATTGGTTACTGTAGTAGCAATGGTGATGCTTCCGTCTTTATTTAATTTATCGGTACTTGCAGTAGTCTCCCCGTATTCAAAATCGGTGTACGAAAGTCCGTAGCCAAAAGGCAATTGCGGAGTATTTTCAACATCTAAATAATTAGACTTGAATTTCTGAAATTCAGAAGGTGATGCCGCTGGTCTACCGGTGGTTTTCATTCGGTAGTAAATTGGAATTTGCCCAACATTTCTTGGCCAGGTAGCCGTTAACTTTCCTGAAGGATTATAATCTCCAAAAAGCACATCGGCTATGGCATTTCCGGCTTCTACACCCGGATGCCAAACCTGAAGAATACTCACCGGCATTTCCATTTCTTCGGAAATCACCAACGGACGGCCACTCATCAATACCAAAACTACAGGCTTCCCGGTTTTCACGAGTTCCCTAATCAATTTCTGCTGACTATCAGGAATATTTAAATTGGTACGGCTTGCAGCTTCCCCGCTCATTTCGGTAGCTTCTCCAACCACAGCAACAATTACATCTGCATCTTCAGAAACCTGTAAAGCTTCTTCTATCATTGCTTCAGGAGTTTCTTCTGAAATTTCGATACGTGGCCCAAAAACATTTACATTTTTAGCAAAAGTGGTATCGTTACTAATATTGGCACCTTTTGCGTAAGAGATTTCAGCATTTGGAGCTACATTTTTTATCCCTTCCATCACCGGAACTGAAAGCTGAGGATCTCCGGTTGGTGCCCAGGTTCCCAACATATTATTCTTATTATTTGCCAGCGGTCCAACTAATGCAATTTTTGCATTTTTGGCCAATGGAAGTGTGTTTTCATGCTTCTTTAAAAGCACAAAAGAACGTTTTGCTGCTTTCCTGGCTACCGCCCTATTTTCTTCGGAAAGAATATCTTTTTCTGGCCTGCTTTCATCTGAATATAAATATGGATCATCTAAAAGACCCAATTTATGTTTTGCTTCCAGAATTCGGCGAGCCGCTTTGGTGATCTGTTCTTCGGAAACTTTGCCTTCTTCCACAGATTTCTTCAGAGTCGTTAAAAATCCTTCTCCAACCATATCCATATCCAGTCCGGCGTTTATGGCCAAAGCCGAAACATCCTGCAGGTCTCCCATTCCGTGGGCAATCATTTCGTTTACCGAAGTATAATCGGAAACTACAAAACCTTCAAAACCCCAACGCTCACGAAATAAATCTGTAATTAACCATTTATTTCCCGAAGCCGGAACTCCGTGAATATCATTAAAGGAAGTCATTGCACTGGCAACTCCTGCATCTACCGCAGCTTTATACGGTGGCAAATATTCATTGAACATTTTTATCTTACTCATATCTACCGAATTGTAATCCCGGCCGGCTTCAGAAGCTCCATATAGCGCTAAATGTTTTACGGTAGCGATCATTGTATTAGGCGCAGTAAAATCATCTCCCTGGTAACCTTCCACCATTGCTTTTGCAACCTGGGAACCCAAATAAGGATCTTCCCCGGCACCTTCAGCAATACGACCCCAACGCGGATCGCGAGCTATGTCTACCATTGGCGAGAAATTCCAGTTAATCCCATCGGCCGTGGCTTCTTTTGCCGCAATTTGAGCGGTTTCTTTTATCAAATCCATATCCCAGCTGGAAGAAAGTCCCAGAGGAATAGGAAAAGTGGTTTTATATCCGTGAATAACATCAGAGCCAATTAGCAACGGAATTCCAAGACGGGAATTCTCAACGGCTAATTTTTGCGCCTGTCTTACCTTTTCGGGGCTGGAAACACCAAAAACGCCACCAACATTTCCTTCTTTAATTTTGTTTTCTACGCCTTCACTTACTACAGATCCTGTAGCAACGCCACCACCGGGTGTTACGAGGTTTAACTGACCTATTTTCTCTTCCAGCGTCATTTTCCCCAGTATTTCTTCTACCTCCGGAATTTGCGTTTGCGCCTGTAACACAGAGGCTCCTGCCATAAGGAATAGGCTAATTGACATATAAATCTTTCTCATATCGATTGGTTTAATTAATTCTCAATTTTTTTATTCTACATATATAACTTCAGATCTCTCTGAAATCCCATTTTCATTAAATGCTTCAATCTGAAAGTAATATTCGGTATCCCGATCCAGGTTGCGCATAAAATGTTCATTGCTATCATAAATTAACCAGGCGTGGTATAATTTATCAGGAGCAATACCCCAGCGAATATTATAGCCCTGAGCTCCCTCTACTGCTTTCCAGGTGAAAGATGCATCTCTTCGGTCTTCCTGGCGCGAAACTTCGAAGCTTTTTACCCTTGCAGGTTTCTTGCCAAAACCTTTTCCAAACACCCTAATTTCAGATAAAGCCAGGTTATTCCCCGGCACTTCAATATTGTTATAACGCACGTATTTTGCTCTTACAGGCTGGTTAAGCGTGATATAGGCATTCGGCGTATCTTCAAAGCTCTTACTTTTATCTACAACGGTTTTCCAGTTTTCGCCATCTTCTGAAAGCTCCAATGTATACCGGTGACGTAAACCTTCGGTACGGGTATAAATACCAGCCTCCTGGTCGTGAAAATTTAGTTGAAACGCATAGATGTTTCCCGGCGCCAGCATTTCTATCTCCACCCATTGATTATCGTCATTAGCTTCAGCAACCCAAAAAGATTTCGGACTTTCATCGGTTAACAACTTCGAGATAATTTCACCTTCACTATTCTTTTCCAGTGGCATTTCGGTAATATCAAAATCACCATCTGTGGCCGTACTTTTTCTAATTTGCATTTGAGAAGAGGATACTGTTGTCTCTCCTTTATAGGAAAGCAACATCCAGCCATTGTGAAGTCCAGCTTTTGTAGAATGATCGGGTCCGTACAAAGGATAATCACCGTAGCTTGTAATGGTGTACATTAAACCTTCGTCATCAAAATAGGTTGGAAACATAGCCAGCCTGCGTTCCCAATGAGAATTGGAAGCCAGAGCCATGGTAGCAAAATGCCAGTATTGTCCGTTGGTTTGTTCCATAGTAATCCCGTGGCCGGCACCATTGGTAAATCCGCCCGGCTTTAAACTCATGGGATTGTTTTTCATGTATTTAAAAGGACCAAGCGGTGTTTCGCCCACATAAGCGGCATCGGCATAAACATTAAATTGTGTCCCGGGCGCTGCATACTGCAAATAGTATTTCCCGTCGTGCTTTGTCATGGAAGCCCCTTCCATATAACCTTCTTTTAAGGTTGGATGGTAATTATTCTCTCCAAAGCGTTCCCAGCCGTGTTCTTCTTCTACCAGGTTAATAAGTTCCTTTTCAACCCCGGTTTCAAGAAAACGATCGTCTTTATCCAGCATTTTAACCTTAAGGGGATGCACATTCGAAGAGCCCCAGTACAAATAGGTTTTCCCGTCATCGTCGATAAACAGTTCTGAATCCTGAATATTATTAGAAATAGAAGCCGTAGGAGTCCATTTACCACTTTTAGGATCATCGGTATAAAGAATACTACCGTAACCTGCAGGATCACCGGCAAAATAAACAAGGGAGTCATTATAATTAAAAGCGGTTGGTGCGTTGGAACCTTCAAAATACCATTGTTCTGGTTTGATAAATTCCCAATTGATCAAATCTTTAGAATGCCAGTACCCAAAAGATCGGGTAACAAACATATAATATTCACCCTGAAATTCAATTACGGCAGGATCAGCCCCTGAACGATAAGAAATATTCTTACTGGAATTATACACCATATAGGTGTAATCAATATCCAACGGATTGATATAGGTTTCCGGCACTACCTCCTGTGCACTTATAAAAGGACTAATAAGCAAGGCCGTACCTATAAGTATGTATTTGAAATTTTTCATCTACTAATTATTTTCCATTTTCATTTTCCAGGCTATGCGAGAATAACCAGGGCAATAAATTAGGTTCTGCAAATGCTGAATCCCAGCTGTTATGATTGTCGTCCGGATATAAAGAAAGCTTCGCATTCCCACCGTAGTGATTAATAGATCGGGCCATTGCTTCAGAATATTTTGGAAGCACTACATCATCTTTCTTTCCGTGGAAAAGCCAAATATTAAAACCTTCCGGATATTCTTTTGCTATTTCCGGATTGGCCCCACCGCAAATAGCAAAGGCTGCTGCAAACATTTCAGGCTTTTTATAGATTATCTCGAAAGTTCCCATTCCTCCCATGGAAAGTCCGCCAACGTAAATTTGATCTTTATTGACGTAATCTTTGGAAGCCATTTTATCCATGAGCTCCATAACTAATTGTAGAGATTTCGTAGCCGTTTCTTTATTCATAAAATTGAATTGAAGCGGAACGCTATCGCGGTTCACCTCAACCTTTGCCCAATAATCTTCTTTTGGGGCCTGCGGAAAGATCACAATCGCGGGAAATTCTTCCTGTTTTTCCAGAAATAATTTACTGCCATGGGTTAGTTGAGCTTCATTGTCGCTACCTCTTTCTCCCGCACCGTGTAGAAACAAAACCACAGGATATTCCCTTTCCTCAGAAAAATCCTTCGGAAAGAGAATACGGTAATTTAGAGTATCAGAATTTTTAATAAATAGTTCTTTTTTAAAAGCTTCATTTTCCTGTGCTTCTACTGAAAATGGGACAATGAGAAAAATTATCAGGAAAACCGCTAAGACGTATAAAAATCTATTTTTCATATTTATTTTTTTGATGCTATTATTTTAATTGAATATTTTCAAAAGTGAAATTTTGCTCCTTCTCTTTCTTAAACTCGTCAAGCCAGGGCGAGTAGGTTTTTACTTCAATTCTTTGATTTTCGGGATTAACTTTAATAATTCTTAAAAAACCATTTCCACCATTTTCTGAGCCTTCCACCCCTTTTTGATAATTGGCAAGCATCTGGTAAACCTTATTCCCATTTTCACCTTCGCTTACTAAAGTTCCAACGCCAGATTTAAGAATATGTCCCGAAAATACCATTGAAATATTCTCGTGCTTTTTAATTAGTTTTTCCCAAAGTTGAGCGCCGTTATTTGGAGCTTCTTCGCCGGCATCCTTCCCTATTCCGTAGTTTTCAGGAAGCCACCAATCCTCACTGTCGTGCAGTGTGCTATCCTCGTAAACATAAGCGTGGGTTACAATTATGAAATTATGTTGAGAATATTTTTCTATCATCTCATCTGCCCATTTAATCGTTTTATTCCTGGGGCCAAACTCTAAGGACAATACCATCCAATTTTGATCCCCGATCTTAAACTCACTTAAAAGATTATCAATTTTTCCTTCAGGGAATGAAGCTACAAGATTAGGAATCTCATTTGGTGAAAAGTAGGCATTGGCCATAGCGGTATTCCGGGTATCGGCAAATTTACCGCTGGCACTTCCCATATCGTGATTACCTAACACAAAGGAAAATGGTACTTTTTCGTCAATAATATTAAAGCCCTCCTTAGCCACATCCCATTCCTTACCGTTGTTATTCTGGGTAATATCACCAACGTGCAGGGCGAAGGAAAATCTATCATTATTATTGGCCAACCAACGCATTTGATGCAAATAGATTTCTGGATACTCTTCAACATATGTCTGGGTATCCGGCAGTACTACAAATTCAAAAGACTTCTGTTGAGCCAATGAAGAACCTGTAATCAATACTGCGACAAGAATTAGAATAAGACTCCGAATACGGTTAAAATATGTTAGCTCGTAATTCATATAAATTAATCAGAAGTATTAAATCCTAATTTTTCGAGACCATTTTGCACTTCGGGAGCGCCCATAAATAGATCCCAGATCAGGCCTGATCTGTAATTTTCTATCATTACCACTTGTGGCCCCTGGTCTATTGCCAAATATTTCGGAGCTACCCAATCCTCACCTTCAAGACTATAAGCATCGTAAAATCCGGCTGGTCCCCAAAGCAATTCGTTTTGATCTTCAAAGAAATACCTCATCGCATTCAAAGAAAGTTCTGGCGTATAAGGCATAGAACTAATCGCCGCAGTTGGCGAAACCACTCCTTTATCATCATCTGGAGAATGGGCGGTATAGCCTATCCCATCATCTTCGTTACGGGTATAACTTGCAGTTAGACCCCATGAATTTTCATTATAAGTTTCAGAATCATTCGGGTTTTCCTGTGTGTATTCGTAATTGATTTTGGTATGATTTACATTCAGATCCCAGTAATTAGCATATTTATCTTCAAGACCTTTCGGATTCAACCCTAAATAAGAATAATGTGCCCAAAAAAGCGGACCGGCTTTATCGCCACGGGTGTTATGCTTTAGAATTAACGGGATTCCATAAGCTTTTTTATCGCTTACAATATTACCGCTACGAGCCCAACCTTCGTGATAAACGGCAGGTTCAATTGCGTGATCTGGAGAAGAAGCAGCCATTACGTAAGTGATGAGACACTCATTATAACCTTCAATCATAAAATCCATTTCCCACTGATAATCTGGTGACCAGTGCCAGTAGAGTCCGTTTTTATTGTTGGTGTACCATTCCCATTCAATGCCCTTCCAAAGCTCATCGTATTTAGCAGCTACCGCTTTTTCTTCTTCGTTTCCATTTTTTAAATATTCACGAACTACAATAAATCCCTGCGCCAAAAATGAAGTTTCCACAAGGTCTCCTCCATTATCTTTATCGCTAAAAGCCTGTACATCGCCTGTTTCACCGTTTAACCAGTGTGGCCATACCCCGTGAAATCTTGGAGCATTATCTAAAAAATCAGCAATTTTATCCAAGCGGGCAACTGCGGAATCACGCTGAATCCATTTCCGTTCCATTCCTGAAACTATAGCCATAAGTCCGAACCCGGAGCCTCCGGTGGTAACTACGTGGGCATCGTTCTTTGGATATTCCCCATCAGGATGATAGCGTTCTCGCGCCATTCCGGAATTTGGTTCGGCGTAATCCCAGAAGTATTTAAGAGTTTGCTTTTGAACCGTATCTAATAAAGCTTCCCTGGAAAGAGACGTGGTTTCAGTTTTTTCTAATTCCTGTTCATCTTTATTTGATTCGTTTTTACAGCTAAAAAGCACGAAACCGATTAAAAGAAAGCTTAGAATTAATTTATAGTTAGTCATTTTGTATAATTTTTAATTTTCGGAATTAATAATTAAACTCCAGTTTGTCTAAACCGGCTTGTATTTCTTCATCTTGCATAAAAAGATCCCAAAGTAAACCTGTTCGGTAATTTTCTATCATTGAAATTATGGGACCCTGGTCTATAGCAAGGTAGCCATCTGCTACCCAATTCTCTTCTTCAGAAAAAGCATCATAAAATCCATAAGGACCCCAAAGTTGATCTCCCATTTCTTCATAAAAATAACGCAGGGCTTTCATAGATTCTCCCGGAGTATATGGGAAAGAAGACAAAGCTGCTGTTGGTGTGATCACTCCCAAATCGTTTGCAGGACTGTGTGCCGAATAACCTTCATAATTATCGCTGGCGGTAAAACCCCAGCTGTTTTCTCCATAACCTTCATAATTCCGTGGATTATCTATCGCATAATTATAATGAATTAGGCTATGCGCCGTGTTTTGATCCCAGTAATTTGCGTATTGATCGCTCAGGTTTCGGGGATCAAGCCCTATAAAAGAATAATGGGCAAAGAATAAAGGACCGCCATATGATGGCCCAAGCGGTAACTCAAGTCCGTAATGCTGACGATTATTGACCATAGCGCCATTTGATGCCCAACCCTGGTGATAAACTTTAGGTTCAATGGAATGAGTGGGTGATGATGCCGCAAGTACATATACCATTAGAGATTCATTCCACCCCTGAATTTTTAAATCTTTCTGAAAATTATAAGTTGGGGACCAGTGCCAATAAAGCACATTTTCTCCCTGGGTGTACCAATCCCATTCTACAGCTTCCCACAGTTCAGTAATTCGTTCTGAAATACTTGTTTCTTCAGAAAAATACTGTCGATTTATAAGCAAACCCTGCATTAGGAAAGAAGTCTCTACAAGATCGCCACCATCATCCATATCTCCGAAGGGGCGTGTTTGGGCAACATCGTCTAAATACCAATGTGAAAAAGCGCCGTGATAGGTAGGAGCTTCTTCCAAAAAGTTAAGAATTTTTTCCAGCCTTTCAACTGCTTCAGCTCTGCTTATCCAGCCACGCTCTACAGCTACCGGAAAAGCTGCCAGTCCAAAACCGGAGCCTCCAATGGTAACAATATTTCTTCCTTCACCACCATATGCATCATCCTGGGAGCGTTCACGCGCTAACCCGGAATTTGTGCCGGCAAAATCCCAGAAATATTTAAAGGTTTGTTGCTGAACTTTTTCCAACAGCTCTGAATCACTTAAACTCTCCTCCTCTTCTTCGGGCTCCTGTCCTGGTTGGTAGGGTTCCTGGTAACCAGGTCCATCATCAGAAGAACAGGAAGAAAAAATAAGTATTAATCCTATAAAATATAAACTTCTAAACATTTTGAATTTTATTAATGAAGGAGCGGATAACATAGATTTGTCAAAATTTGAGATGCATAGGTCCATCTTACTAAGTGTGATAGTAGGATGTAAAGATTCCAGCCCTAATTAGAGCCGGAATTATTTCTAAAATTATTCTATTCTTCCATCGCTGCTTCTACCTCCTCAGCGGTCAGAGCTTTGTTATAGAAACGGAGGTTATCCATATAACTTCTATCAGCCAGGTGGTTCCATCCTGTGAATCTTGGAGCACCAGACATAATAGAAACAATATCGGTTCCCGTCCAGTCTACTCCGCCAGGAACATCACCGGTATTCACCAGTTCACCATCCAAATAAATATGGCTTTCAGAATCGGTGATTACAAGGGCAACGTGTACCCATTCTCCTGCAGCAACATCAATCACACCACCATCATTCCAACTATCGGCAGATCCATTTCCAACATTTGCCTTAATACGTTGTTCATCGGCATTGCCTTCTCTAAAGAGACGGAAGCCACTGGTTCTATTATTTTGTGCATCAGGGTTTTCTTCATCTTCAGGTCCTATAACAATAATCCCGGCACGATCTGGATCGGCATTAACTTTATACCAGAAAGTAGTACTAAATTCTTCGCTTAACAGACCATCTGACGGTAATTGCAGGTAAGATCCTTCAGCACCGGCATAAGCATTGTTCCCTTCTACACTTTCTCCAGCAAATCCCGGAGAACCAACTTCTAATACTTCACGGTTGGAAACCATATCTCTAAAGTCACCGTTAAAAGGCATATCTAAAGTAATGGAAGAAGCATTGATTAGTTGCTGAATATCTTCCTGGGCTAAAGCAGTATTAAACAATCTAAGTTCATCTATATTACTACCAATATCAGATTTATGATCCCAATAGCTAAAGGTCTCTCCACCGGCACCTATGGTAAGTTGTTCTACTCCGGTCCAGTCTATAGCTGCAGTCATGGTTCCTGTATTTACTGGCATTCCATTAATATAAAGCACAGTTTCTGTAGGAGTTACGCTGAACGCGATATGAACCCATTCGTTGTTGGTTACCTCTATTATTCCACCGTCATTCCAGCTTTCCCCGGTACCGGTTCCAACGTTCATTTTAATGGTTTGCTCTTCAGCAGAACCTTCTCTAAATAGACGGAAACCTTGCTGGCGCTCCTCGTTAGCTCCCGCTACAAGAATCCCTGCCCGGTTAGCTTCATCAGTATTAACTTTATACCAAAAGGCACCACTAAATTCGCTACCAAGGTCTTCCTGGTCCAGTGGCACGTCTATATAAGATTCAGCTACACCTTCGTAGGCTCCTGTTCCCAGGTAAGCATCTCCTGAAATAGCCGGATCTCCTGTTTCACTAGCCATATAAATATTTACCAATTCGGTAAAATCTGCATCAAAAGGCATATAGAAAAACTCTCCAGCATATTTTGGAGTATAAGGAGGTTCTTTACTAAAATTAACGGTTTTACTCGTAGTATTTCCGGCAATATCTGTAGCATTAATAGTTAAGGTATGTTCCCCGTTGGTAACATTTTCAAAACTTACTTCCCGGTTTACTATACGATAATCGAGAAACTCGTTAAAAGTTGCAATTTGATCTCCATTTACCAGAACTTCAATTATATCTACCTCGATATCATCAACCACCTCAAACCGAATGTTAATTGCAGCTACCGGTTCAGGCACCTGAATTGTAGTCCCTTCGTTAGGATAGTTAATAGTAACCTCGGGCGCGCCGGCATCTTCTCCCGGATCTACCTGGGTAAGCGGATCTATTCCATCATACTCACAGGAAGTGAGCAGCAGGATGAATGAAAATATTCCGAAATAATATTTATTGATTTTTTTCATTGTTTTTTAGTTTAAGTCAGACAAAATATCGTTCATCACAGTATTTCTGTCTACTGCTGTGGCCTCAATAGGTAAGGCATCTAATTGCTCCTGCGGATATGGTAAATATTCCTTATCTGCGGTGAAATTTCTACCATCATAACTTAATTCCCCATACTTATCATGGCGAATCATATCATAATATCTTATTCCCCATTCCATTGCTAATTCAGCGAATTTTTCATCTAAAACCTGTTCGTGAGTAACCCCGCTTAAAGAAGGCATACCGGCACGGTTTCTCACTATGTTCACTGCTTCATCAGCAGAAATGCTGGAACCGCTTGCGCCTAAAGTTATAGCCTCAGCATACATCAGTAGCACTTCGGCATAACGAATTACGATCATATTTTTTCCGGCGCTATATTGATTTCTTCCATCGGTAAGCTGAATGGAAGGAAGATAATGCTTCCCACTGGCGAATTTTGCACGAGCATAATCGTTAATAATATCTCCAGAAGGAGTAGTATTAGTAACAAATCCTGGTACTTCAACCCCATTTTCTTCCAGCTCTGCAATACCTCTATCGGTAAACAGTACACTTGTTTCCAACCTGGTTTCTTCACCCCGGTTTATCATGAATTCTATCCATTTATCACTTGGTTCGTAGAATCCCCATCCACTCTGCGCGTTCTCACGAGCGGGTGTCCAGTTTTGCGGACCAAAAGGTGCAAAAAGATGATATAATTCACCTCCTGCTTCAGTTCCATAATCTGAATATTGTATTTCAAGCAAACTCTCATTACTTAGTTCTCCTGGTTTTTTAAAAAGTTGGTAGAAATCTGAATAAAGAGAAAATTTCCCTGAGCTAATAATAGCTCCCGCAGCATCGGCAACTTCCTGATAATTCTCTAATTCCTGATGTGCAAGTGCTTTAAGAGCATAAGCTGTATATCGCGTAACTCCACCCTGGATATCGGTACGCTCGTTTGGACGCGCGTCTGGAAGGTTTTCTATAGCCATATCCATTTCATCTGAAATAAATTGCATTACCTCTGCTTTTGAAGAAACTCCCTGTTCCAGTTCTTCCTCTGGCTGATTGGAAGTAATAATAAATACATCTTCCCAGGTTCTGGCCAGGTTAAAATGAAGATAAGCTCGCAGTACTTTTATCTCAGCTATATATTGATCTGCTCTATCTATATCCCCGGCATCAGCAAACTCTTTAAAGCTTTCAAGCTGTAAAATTGCGCTGTTCATATTAACAATATCATTATAATGAACATTCCAAAGCGAATTATACATCCAATAGCCCTGGTCATACTCATACCTGTCGGTATCTGCAAACTGTTGCTGGTCTCCCAAACCACCTGCGTTTACGTCATCACCTCTTACCCCTAATAATAGCGGTTCTTCCCAACCACGTGTAGCAAATTCGTAATAAGCACCAATTAAAGGCTGTACCATATTACTGGCATCGGTAACATCAAGATCACCGGTATCTAATTGCCCTTCTCTTTCTTCAAGTTTATCGGTACAGGAACTAACTCCAAAGCCCAAAATAAGACACAGGAGGAAAATTTTTGTGAAACTATATCTTTTCATAATAATTTTTTTAGAATTTTAAATTAACACCCATAGTGTAAATTGCAGGAACTGGGTATGTTTGCCTATCTACCCCGTCTGATACTTCAGGATTAAAACCATTGTAGTTAAAGAATGAAAATGGTTTTTCAGCAGTAAAATATATCCTGGTATCAGGAAGACCCTCTGCTTCAATATTATAAGCTACTTGAATATTTTGAATGCGGAAGAAATCTCCATCTTCTACCCAGAAATCACTTAAACGCTGGTTCCAGGCTTTACGTAGTCCTGCTGAAGAAGGGTAGGTATTACTTGTTCCTTCCCCGTGCCACCTGTTAACAGCAAGATCGGCATCAATATTTGTATCCTGGGTGAAAATAATTTCCCCACGTTTTCTATTTAATATCTTATTCCCGGCCTGCCCGTAAAAGTCCATTGAAAAATCAAAGGCTTTATAGCTTACGCCAATATTACCACCAAAGGTATATTTAGGTAAAAAAGATCCCAGGATTACCCTATCGGAATCATCTATTACACCATCGCCATTTTGATCTCTATAAATTAAATCTCCGGGAACAAGGTTGTTTTCTACAGCAACAGGATCGGCATCTATTTCCTGTTGGTTTTGGTATACCCCAATTCTTTCATATCCATAAAAACCAAGTAAAGGACCACCAATAGTAGTTCGCTGTCTAAATTCAGCTGAACCGGAATCGATATAACCTCTTTCATCTTCAATTTCAAGAGTTTCGTTCTTTAGCGTAGTGAAATTTGCACCTATTCTAAAGCTAAAATCTTCAGACACCTGTTGACTCCAGTTTGCTACAAGTTCAAGCCCTTCGTTTCTTATTACTCCCGAATTTCTATCTATACTTCTATTCACAATTGGAATAAAAACAGGAAGAATTGCATCGTGGGTATCACGTATATAATAGTCGGCATCAAGAGATAACCTTCTATCGAATGCTTCAAGATTTAACCCGAAGTTATATTCTTCAATAACCTCCCAGGTATTATTGGAAAATACACTGGTAGAAGTTAAACCAGTTCTGGGCTGATCGCCTATTGGAGCGGTTACCACTTCAATAGTGTTAGAACCTGCACTGGCTGCTACATTATCATTACCCAATTTACCCCAACTGGCTCTTAATTTAAAGAAATCTATAAGATCATTATCTACAAGAAATTCTTCTTCAGAAACAACCCAACCTAAACCAACAGAAGGGAAATAGCCCCAGGGATCTAAGGTAAATTTGGAAGATCCATCGGCTCTAAACGTACCATAAAATATGTATTTATCTTTAAAGGTATAGGCTACCCTACCAAAGTATGAAAGCCCGTAAAATCTTCTACCTACTTCTCCTACATTATTAGCAAAAGAATCCGGATCAGCAAAATCCAGGTACCAGCTTGTTTCAAGACCAATTCCCGATATATCAAAACCGGTGGCTTCAAATTCGTTCCTGGCTTCATCTCTAAATGATGTACCGGCCATTAAAGTTAAATCGTGATCCCCAAAAGTATCTTCATAAGTCAATACATTATCCCAGTATTGATTGGAGAAATTATTATTTTCTCTTTTAATACTAGAACGTCTTTCATAATTATTTCCAAGTGTATAAGGAAGGTTTACTTCGCGTATTTCTAAACTGGAATAATCGTGACTATAAGTAGTTTTAATATCTAATTTATCTTCTATTAATTCATACTGTAAAAATGCAGAAGTAAGTTGTTTTCTTATTTTTTGCCTATTCTCGTTATAAGCAAGATCCTGAAATGGGTTTTGCGTACTTCTATACCCAAGAAGTTGAGCATTAGAGTAACGAGTAGGTCCGGCTTCTGTATTTGTTTCATCAATTACCGGCATTGTAGGCACTGCAAAGTAAGCTCTAAACCAGGCTCCGTTCTCTGGAGCATGTTTGGTCGCGTTACTAAATATAGAATTTACTCCCATTTTTAACCTATCGGTTAAATCTATATCTACTTTAGCACGAATATTAAAACGTTCGTAATCATTTTTCATATCAAGAATACCTTCCTGCCCGGTATAGTTGGCTCCAACCGCATAAACCACACTTTCTCCTCCACCTGAAGCAGAAATACTGTGGTTTTGAATTAAACCTTCTCTAAGAATTTCCTTATACCAATCGGTATTCACAGCGGGAACATTAGGATTAATTCGGCTACGGCCATAACGCTGAATTGCATTTTCAATAAATTGAGCATCTGGCGCAGACCCAGATTCCCTTGCCATAGTAGCAAATTGCTCTGTATTGGCAAGTTTCACAACATTTTGTGCACGTTGAAAACCGGTATAACCATCATACTCAAATTGAGGTTTCTGGTTTTTTCTACCAGATTTTGTTTCGATGATCACAACCCCGTTTGCCGCTCTAACTCCATATATAGCAGAAGATGAGGCATCTTTTAAAACGTTTATAGATTTAATGTCTTTTGTGTTTAGGAAATCAATATTATCATACAAAACATCATCTACTACATATAGTACATTGGTGCCTTCCCCAAAGGTGCCCAGTCCTCTAATTCTTACTGTAGGAGAATCACCGGGTGAACCGGAGTTAACAATTTGCACCCCGGAAACTTTTCCCTGTAAAGATTGCATAACGTTAGAGGTAGGTGTTTTTTCAATCTCCTCAGCAGACACCGTACTAATAGAACCTGTTAAATCCCTTTTCTCCTGGGTACCATAACCAATTACCACAACTTCTTCAAGTTGATCGGTATCTTCTTCCAATGCTATGGTGTATTGATTATTTTGTCCCACCTTAAATTCCTGCGGCATAAAACCAAGGAACGTTACTCTTACGGCATCACCAACTTCAACATTGTCGAGACTAAAATTCCCATCAAAGTCGGTTACATCAAAAATCTCTTTGTCAATAACCTTTACTTCGGCTCCCGGTAAAGGCATTTCATTTTGGTCTGTTATTATCCCGGTAATGGATTTGGTTTCCTGGGCAAATCCAAAACTGGATAATAAGACCATACAAATGGCAAATAATTTTAATTTCATACGGTTGAATTTTTACTGAATTTTAACAGAAAGATACAACCAAGCTTAGTTTTTACGCAAACGATATAGTACACTACCGCTACATCAAAAAAATTAAGGTTTTAATTGATTGATTAACAGTCATTTAATTACATTTTGAAGTAAATTTTTAACATTGTTTTAAATCGATGATGTAGTAATGATGTATTCTTTTTATGTTAATTTTGGAGGTTTAATTTAAGAACTTAGAAATTTTTTATAAGAAAATTTGTCAAATTCTCCTTTTTATCCAGGTCCATTTTCTTCCGAAGGCGATAACGATGTACTTCTACACCGCGTATAGAAATACCCATTAATGGAGCAATTTCTTTTGAGGTAAGATTCATTTTAAGATAAGAGCAAAGCTTTAAATCTTTGCTGGTAAGATGAGGATAACTATCCAGAATATCTTTAAAGAAATCCTGGTGCAATTCATTAAAATTAGTTTCAAATACCTGCCATTCATCCTTATTTTTAATAGCACGGTTTATCTTATTTAATATATGCTTCATTTTAAATTGATTGGGAAAACTACTTTTATCCTTATTCAATTCATTTTGAATTTCCATCAACATTTCATTTTTCTTTGCCGCCACCATAGTAGTATTAGCCAACTCTTTTCTTTTTAAGTTTATTTGATTCTTTAATCTTTCTTTTTCAAGATTATTGTGCCTTTCCTGGTGTTCTTTTTCAAATTTCTCTTCTAACACTCGTTGGTGTTTTCTAAGTTTCCGCTGGTTATACCAATACACCAAAACCACCAAAGACAAAATAATAAGCATATAAACCAGTTTCATTAAGTTAGAGAGATACCACGGGGGCTGAATACTAAAATTAAAACTGTTCTTTTTTGCTATTTTAGCTTGCGGCCCTACGGCCAGAAGTTGCAACTCATAATCGCCATGATTAAGGTTTTGCAGATTTATCACTCCATTTTTAACTTCTCCGCTTAGTGTATCTTCTCCCCTTAAACGATACCGTAATCCCATAGCTTCAGAGACCGGAAAAGAAGTATATATATTTAGGTCCCTTGAACTTTTATAAGGAATCTCAGGATTATTTTCCAGAGAATGGCGGCCATTAATATTAAGAAAACCCTTAACTGTAGGCGTGCTAATATGAACATCATCTAAATTTTTTACATATCTGGCCAGGTCTAATTTTGCGAAACCATCATTTAAGGCAATATAGTAGAGCGAATCTCCATTTTTTAATATTTCCTCATAATTCTTTACCAGCCTGTTATTGAGGTTTCCGGGAGCAATTACAATATTTTCATCATCAAAATTGGTTAATTTAAGCGAATTGTTTTCGGTATGGCTAAACCAATATGAACCTGCATCTTTCAGTAACATTTTATGTTTTCTAAAAGCCTGTAATTCTTCAAAAACAAATAATGAATCTTTAAACGAATTGTATTTAAACCATTGGTCGCCATTAAAAACAGCTATTTGATTATTAATTACAAAAACATTCGTATTAATACTGTTCCCGCCGTCGGGGATTTTGATTTTATCTATAAACTGAGTTTCCTTGAAGTTATTTTTTAATCCTACCCTGTAAAAACCTTCGTAAGGGTGTGCTGCCCAAAGGCTGGTTTCATTTTCAAAAACAACATTTTTAACCGGAAAATTTAAACTGTCAAGATTATAGATGCTGTCATCTTTTCTGCTAAAATTTCGAATTCCGGTATAACTGCTAATTAAATAATCATTTCTGCTGTAGGGTACCGCACTAATTTTAAAACTTCCTGTAGAAGTTTCTACAGGCATCAGTCTATCCTGAATTAAGTAATAAGTGCCCGTATTATGGTTTACATATAATGTATCGTTCAGGATCTCGAGGTTCCAGGTATGGCCCTCTGCACCTTTAATAATTTCAAGCTGATTATTATTAAAAGTATAAACGCCGGTATTACTGGCCAGGAACATTTTATTATTATAAAAAACGAGATCATAAACTGCTCCCAATTCGCCAGTATCATCGGTGTAAAACTCTACTGGAGAGTCAATTTCTATCCGGTCTATTCCGTTATCCAGGCCTAACCAAATATTACCATGTTTCTCTACAAAGCCCAGGACGGTATTATTCTGAAGTCCGCTATTTCGGTTAAAAATAGTGTAAGATTGCGTTGCTTCATCATAGTTTATTATTCCGTTCTTAACAGTACCTAAAAGTATTCTTTGGTTATCTAAGGTCATGATGTGGTTAAGTTCAGAACTTTCCAACTCATTCATCAATTTAGTATCCTTCAACAATTTGCAGCCCGTGGTGTTGTACTTAAATAGCTTCTCCCGGGTTCCAATAATGAGATTTTCTCCCTGGATTGCCATATCTACGATTACTTCATCATTTAAAATTTCCTGATTTGGAAGTTTTTGTAATTCGTTATTCTCATCTAAAAAATGTATCCCATTCTTTCTCACCGCAAACAAGAGCTTATCTCTATAAACCAACATCTTATTACTTACAATATTCTGAATAGGTTTTATAGTCTTATTATCATATTTATAAATCGCTCCAAAGGATCTAAAATAAATATCACCGTTAAACTCCAGGATTTCCCAAAATTCTTCACTTTGCATTGCGTATTTTCCAAGCTTTGGAATAAGTGAAGTATAGAACAATTTGCCCGTATCATCCTTCTTCCAATATCCAAATTCCTTATAAGACCCCGTAAAGATTTTATCCTCATAAACGAAAACTGAACGAATAATACTACCATTGGGCAAAGAAGATAATTCCCAGGTTTGACCATCAAAACTTAGGAGACCCTGATTATTTGCGGCGTAAATCACACCTTCTTCATCTACATCAATATCCCAATTCTGGCTGGCTGCTTCATAAGCTGTAGAAGAATAATTATGTATGGGAGGCGTAAGCTGTTGTGAAAACAAGCTATAGCACTGAAAACCAAATAAGAAAAGAAATAATATTTTCAGTTTAAAAAACTTCATAAATTCCAATTGAGCAGTTTTTGTATAGGTCTAATTTAAAACAAAATTACATACTTTTTGTACATTAGTTCTTACTCACCAAAATCTTCCTTTATGTTTTCTAACAAAATTTCTCTCCTATTTTTCAGCTTTTTTCTACTAAGTATTTCTTTGATTTCCTGTAAAAACAATAATTCAGAAAAAGAAGAAGATAAAAATTCTGAAACAAAACGACCCAATATAGTTTTTATAATGACCGATGACCATGCGGCACAGGCCATTAGTGCATACGGTCATCCCGTTAGTAAATTAGCTCCTACACCTAATATTGATAGAATTGCCCAGAATGGTGTAAAATTTAATAATAACTTTTGCACTAATTCCATTTGCGGGCCCAGCCGCGCTGTAATCCTAACAGGAAAACATAGCCACGAAAACGGATTTAGAATGAATGGGGAAGTTTTTGATGGTTCCCAACCTACCCTTCCAAAATTCTTAAAAGAAGTGGGCTATCAAACCGCCCTGGTAGGAAAATGGCATCTTCACGGTTTACCTGAAGGTTTTGATCACTGGAATATACTTGTAGATCAGGGAAATTATTATAATCCAGATTTCATTAAAGGAAAAGATACGACCAGGATTGAAGGTTATGCCACCGATATTATTACCGAAATGGGCCTGGACTGGTTAAAAAATAACCGTGCAGAAGACAAACCCTTTATGCTTATGGTGCAACATAAGGCTCCCCACAGGAACTGGATGCCCGCTTTAAGGCATTTAAATAAATATGATTCTATTGAATTCCCTTTACCCGATAGTTATTTTTCAGATCACGAAGGCCAGGTAGCCGCACAACAACAGCTGCAAACCATTTATGAAGATATGTACGAAGGTCACGATCTAAAAATGAGTGTAGAGAAAGGTAGCGATTCTTTAAGGCATAATCCCTGGAAAACAGATTTTGGCAGAATGACCAAAGAACAACGCGATACCTGGAATGCAGCTTACCGACCTAAAAATGATGCTTTTCACGATGCTAATTTGACCGGGAAAGAATTAGCAGAATGGAAAGGCCAGCGTTATTTAAGAGATTATCTTGCCACTGTTGCATCCGTAGATGAAGGGGTTGGGGAAATCTTAGATTATCTTGAAGAATCGGGTCTAGATGAAAATACCCTAATTGTTTATACCACAGACCAGGGTTTTTATTTAGGTGAAAAAGGATTTTTTGACAAGCGGTTTATGTACGAAGAATCTTTGGCTATGCCTATGTTAATGCAACTTCCAGGCGATATTGAAGCAGGAAGCGAAATAAATGCGCTAACGCAAAACCTGGATTTTGCGCCAACTTTTCTCGATTTTGCGAATGCAGAAATCCCCCAGGATATGCAGGGAAAATCTTTACGCACTTTAATGAATAATTCAGTTTCAGATAAAGATTTTAGGAATGCAATTTATTATCATTATTACGATTTCCCGGCCTTTCATATGGTGAAAAGACACTACGGTATAAGAACCAATCGTTTTAAATTAATACATTTTTATGATGATATAGATGAATGGGAATTATACGACCTCAAAGAAGATCCAACAGAAATGACCAACCTATATAATCATCCAGATTATGCCGAAGTTAGGGAAGAAATGCACCAAAGCCTGGATTCCCTTCAGCAAAAATATAATGTTACGAAGGAAGAATTTAAAACAACTCCAGAAGAACAGGTAGAAAGGGCTTACCGTAATTTCGCAAAAATGGCGGGGGAAGATCCTGAAAACTACCCAGATTTTAAAAATTAGTATTTATTCCAAATTATCGGATTTTTTCCTATTTTTGACTCAAATTTCGAATACTATGGTGTTTGACCGAATTAAGGAAAAACTGGAAATTCTGGCTGATGCCGCAAAATACGATGTTTCCTGTTCCAGTAGTGGCAGTAAGCGCTCCAATAAAAATAAAGGCCTTGGAAATTCTGACGGAATGGGAATTTGCCATTCTTATACGGAGGATGGTCGATGTGTGTCTTTGCTTAAAATTCTGCTTACCAATCATTGCATTTTTGATTGTGCCTATTGTGTAACCCGCCGCAGTAACGATATTAAACGAGCAGCTTTTAAAGTTCAGGAAGTGGTAGATCTCACCATCAATTTTTACAGGCGTAATTATATTGAAGGTTTGTTTCTTAGTTCAGGGATTTTTAAAGATGCCGATTTCACGATGGAAAGGCTTATCCAGGTAGCAAAAAAACTGCGACTGGAAGAAAATTTTAACGGCTATATTCATTTAAAATCAATTCCAGGAGCCAGCGATGAGTTAATGCACGAGGCTGGACTTTACGCTGATAGGTTGAGTGTAAATATTGAAATCCCAACAGTTTCGGGATTAAAAAAACTTGCCCCCGAAAAAGATCACGCCGATTTTATAAAACCTATGGAAAAGGTGAAGAATGAAATTATTCAATATAATTCAGAGAAAAAATTAATTAAAAGCACTCCAAAATACGCCCCGGCCGGCCAAAGCACGCAAATGATTGTGGGAGCCACGGGAGAAAGTGACCGCGATATAATGCTTTCAGCAAATCATTATTATCAGAATTATAATATGAAACGGGTGTATTATTCCGGTTACGTTCCCATTCGAAATGATCCGCGTTTACCATCGCTTGGCTCGCAAGTACCAATGCTTAGGGAAAACCGCCTATATCAAACCGATTGGTTGATGCGCTTCTACGGTTTTAATGTAAACGAATTATTAAACCAGCAATTTCCAAATTTAGATGTAGAAGTAGACCCAAAATTAAGTTGGGCTTTGAGAAATCCGCAGCATTTCCCTGTAGATATTAATCGAGCTGAAAAAGAAACTTTGTTAAGAATTCCGGGAGTTGGTTTAAAATCGGTAAGCAAGATTTTAAAAGCAAGAAGATACCGAAAGTTAAACTACGATCATTTAAAAGCCATCGGGGTTGCCCTTAACCGTGCAAGGTATTTTATAATTTGTGACTCACGGGGCTGGGAAACAAAGGATTTAGGTTCAGCAAAAATTAAATCCCTTATTCTTCGAAATTCGGTTGGAAAATTTAGAAAAGATTATAGCAGTCAGTTAAGCTTATTCTAAATGCAACCTACAACCTCATTAATTTACGACGGCACTTTTAATGGTCTTCTTAGCTGCATTTTTCTAAGTTATGAGGAAAAATTAGAGGTAGTAGGGATAAATCCAACGGGGATGGCAAATGAGGAATTATTTAGCGAAAGTCTTGAGGTAATAACAGATAAATTTAAGGCTGATAGGGTTTGGAAAGCTTTTAAAAAGATTGCTTCATCTCGCGGGGCTAAAAGTATATATTTCGCTTACCTAAGTGAAGCACCGGGAATTGAATTGGAAATATTAAAATATCTTCAGCATACATTTCAGCATAAAAAAAGTATAGATGGAGATTTTGCTAGCCCACATGTGCTTAAAATTGTGCAAACCGCTAAAAAGGTAAGTCGGGAAAAACACCGTATGGAAGCTTTTGTTAGATTTCAGCTTACTAAAGACAATATCTATTTTGCCACGATTGAGCCAGATTTTAATGTTCTTCCGGTTATAAAGCATCATTTCACCTCCCGCTATAGCGACCAGGAGTGGATAATTTATGATTTGAAACGCAAATTCGGACTCTATTATAATTTACATACCACCGATATTATCAATATTGATTTTGCTAAAAATATACGTTCTTCAGAAGAAAATGATTATTTTTTCGATACTCGCGAAGAAGATTTTCAGAATTTATGGAAAAATTATTTTGAAGCTACCACCATCAAATCCCGCATAAACATTAGGCTTCATCACCAACACGTCCCCAAAAGATATTGGAAATATTTGATTGAAAAGAATCCCTTGCACAATTAAAAAATAGTTTAAATTTGTTCTTTCAACTAATTAACATATTCTAAAATGAAAAAATTATTTTTACTTTTTGCTGTTGCAACAATGTCACTTTCTATCTACTCTTGTAGAGAAACTACTGAAGAAAAAACAGAAGATGCTATGGAGTCTGCTGGTGAAGACATCGAAAACGCTGCTGATGAAGCAGGAAACGAGATGGAAGAAGCTGGTAACGAAATAGAAGCTGAAGCTAACGAAGCTGAGCAAGAAATGGAAGAAGAAATGAACGAAGACGATAATATGTAATCGTTTCTTTCTAAGAAATTCTAAAGCCACTTTTGTAATAGATAGTGGCTTTTTTTAGTTTAAACCAAAATCAAATTTCAATGAAAAAGTTAGTTTTATTATTAATTAGCATCTTTACGCTTAGTTCATATTCCTGCCGTGAAACTACCCAGGAAAAAACAGAAGATGCTGTAGAAGCAATTGGCAAAGACATTGAAGACAATGTGAATAAAGCCGGGGATAAAGTAAAAGAGGGTGCCAAAAAAGTTGAGGAAGGCGCAGAAAAAGTAGAAAGAGAAATAGATGAAGAAATTCACGAAGACGATAACTAATCTATAATTTCTCTAAGAACTATTTAAGGCTGTTTCGTTACTTCATTAAACCTAACGAACAGCCTTATTTTTTTCGCTCTATTACGTAATTTACCATAAGCTCCAGCGATTCGCGATAAGGTGATGACGGATAATCTTCCAGGATTAATAAAGCTTCCCGTTGAAATTCTTCCATACGCTTTACTGCGTAATCAAGACCGTTTTTGTCTTTTACAAACTGGATTACTTCTTTTACCCGCTTCTTATCTTTATTGTGATTTTTAACCGAATTAATCACCCAATCCTTCTCTTTTTTAGTCGAATTATTTAGGGCGTAAATTAAAGGCAAAGTCATTTTTTGTTCTTTAATATCAATTCCGGTGGGTTTACCAATTTGTTCATCACCATAATCAAAAAGGTCATCTTTAATCTGAAATGCCATCCCTATTAACTCGCCAAATCGTCTCATTTTAGCAATCGCATCAGAATCTGGTTTCACCGAGGCCGCTCCCAAACTGCAACAAGCCGCAATAAGTGTAGCGGTTTTTTGCCGAATTATATCGTAATAAACAGCTTCAGTAATATCTAAACGCCTGGCTTTTTCTATTTGAAGCAATTCACCTTCACTCATTTCCCTAACCGCAACCGAAATAATTTTCAGCAGGTCAAAATCATTATTATCTATAGAAAGCAATAAACCTTTAGAAAGCAAATAATCGCCCACTAAAACGGCAATTTTATTCTTCCATAGCGCATTTATACTGAAGAATCCGCGGCGGCGATTAGAATCGTCTACCACATCGTCATGAACCAAAGTAGCGGTATGAATAAGCTCTATTACCGAAGCACCGCGATAAGTACGCTCGTTCACACTCCCGTCTGAAACCATTTTGGCAACCAGGAAAACAAACATAGGCCGCATCTGCTTTCCTTTGCGGTTAACAATATAATGAGTTATCCTATTGAGCAGTGCAACTTTGGAGGACATAGATTCCAGGAACTTTTTTTCAAAAAGCTCCATCTCTTTCTCAACCGGAAGTTTTATTTGGGAAATTACTTTCATTAAGCCACCAAAGATAATTATTTATAGAGAATATTCATCAGTGGTTTTTCTTTGAAAGATTAAGTAAATTTAAAGTGTAATTTAAGCCGATTTATTAGCTAATTGACCACAGGCAGCATCTATATCTTTTCCGCGGGAGCGTCTTACCGTTACTGTAATTCCATTGCTTTCTAAAATTTGCTGGTACATATCTGTAGCTTTAGAAGAAGCCTGCTGAAAATTGCCATCGTCTATAGGATTGTATTCAATTAAGTTCACCTTGCACGGCACATATTGACAGAAGCGCAGCAAGGCTTCGGCATCTTTTCGAGAGTCGTTAATATCTTTCCAAACAATGTATTCGTACGTAATTCGGCTTTTAGTTTTAGAATACCAATATTCTAAAGCTTCCCGAAGATCGTTTAAAGGAAAGGTTTCATTAAAAGGCATTATTTGTGTTCGCACTTCATCTATAGCAGAGTGAAGGGAAACAGCGAGCTTAATCTTCGCTTCATCATCGGCCAGTTTTTTAATCATTTTTGGAACTCCCGAGGTAGAAATTGTAATTCGCTTTGGGGACATTCCCAAACCTTCGGGGGAAGTGATCTTTTCTACGGCCTTCATTACATTATTGTAGTTCATAAGGGGCTCTCCCATTCCCATAAAAACAATATTGCTTAGCGGCCTGTCAAAATACAAACGACTTTCATTATCTATAGCAACCACCTGATCGTAAATTTCATCAGGATTCAGGTTTCGCATTCTTTTTAACTTTGCGGTAGCACAAAACTGGCAATCTAAGCTGCAGCCTACTTGCGAAGAAACGCAGGCCGTGGTTCGGCTAGCTGTAGGAATTAAAACCGATTCTACCGTAAGTTGATCGTGTAATTTTACGGCATTTTTAATGGTACCGTCACTGCTGCGCTGCATTTGATCTACACGAATATGATTAATCACAAAATTCTCGTCCAGCATTTCGCGGGTAGCCTTAGAGATATTGGTCATCGCCTCAAAACTGTGCGCGCCTTTATTCCAAAGCCATTCATATACCTGGCTTCCGCGGAAAGATTTATCGCCATTGGCTACAAAAAATTCCTGCAGTTGTTCTTTGGTAAGTGCCCGTATGTCTTTCTTCTTATTTTTCACGCTGCAAAAGTACTAAGAATTAAAGGATTTTTAAGTTAAGCTGAAGCTAAGTGTTTTAAATTGTGATGATAAGAAAAATTTGAAGTTGAAAAACTACTTAATGCTATAGATTTTTAAACCGTACAGTAATAACATCTTTTTTCTAAAAAATAAAAGAGCCACGAATTCATTAATATTAATGAATTCGTGGCCTAAGATTATATCAAATTAAGAACTAGATAATCAACATCGCGTCTCCATAAGTATAGAAACGGTATTTCTCTTTTACCGCCTCTTCGTAAGCTCGCTTCATAAAATCGTGACCGGCAAAGGCCGAGATCATCATAAGCAGCGTAGATTTTGGAGTATGGAAATTAGTGATCATACAGTTCGCTATACTAAAATCGTAAGGAGGAAAGATGAATTTATTGGTCCATCCACCAAACTCATTCAAAGTATGGTTTGAAGAAACCGAGCTTTCCAGAACACGCATTACCGTAGTACCAACGGCACAAACCCGCCTGTTTTCCAGTTTTGCTTTGTTAATGGTTTGTGTAGCTTTCTTTTCAATAAAAGCTTCTTCACTATCCATTTTATGTTTGCTAAGATCTTCTACCTCAACCGGGCTAAAAGTTCCCAGGCCTACGTGTAATGTAACTTCAGCAAAATCTACTCCTTTAATTTCTAAACGCTTTAAAAGGTGTTTAGAAAAATGAAGCCCGGCAGTTGGTGCTGCTACAGCCCCTTCTTCTTTCGCATAGATAGTTTGGTAACGCTCCTGGTCTTCAGGTTCAACATTACGCTTAATATATTTTGGAAGTGGGGTTTCTCCTAATTCCTTTAATTTTTTTCTGAAATCTTCGTAAGAACCATCGTACAGAAAACGAAGTGTTCTCCCACGGGAAGTAGTGTTGTCTATAACCTCAGCAACTAAACTTTCATCGTCACCAAAATAAAGCTTATTCCCTATTCTAATTTTTCTTGCAGGATCTACAAGAACATCCCAAAGTTTGGTTTCAGGATTTAATTCTCTTAAAAGAAAAACCTCAATTCTGGCACCGGTTTTTTCTTTATTACCATATAATCTCGCCGGAAATACTTTGGTATTGTTCAATACCATAACATCCTCAGGCTCAAAATAATCAAGAATATCTTTAAATTGTTTATGTTCAATTGTTTGCTCCTTCCTGTTTAGAACCATTAGGCGAGCTTCGTCCCTATTCTCTGAAGGGTACTCTGCCAAAAGTTCATCTGGAAGTTCAAAATTGAAGTGTGAAAGTTTCATTCCCATAATTGCATTTTTAGAAGCGGCAAATATACAATCTCAAGATAGGGGTTGTCAAGTATTTAAGGATTTATTTGAAAAAAGCTTTTAAACTGAAGTTTTTTCAATCTTAAAACCGAGTTTTTCAAAATCTTCCCAAAACCCCGGGTATGATTTTGAAACTACTTCAGCATCTTCAATTTCAAAAGGAATTTTAAGTCCTAAAGGCGCAAAAGCCATTGCCATACGATGATCATTATAGGTGGCTACTGAAACATTTTGAGAGAAATTTTGCTTCGGAAGAAGTTCTAAACTGTTATGGGTCACATTTACCTGACTGCCAAATTTTTCAATTTCGGTTTTTAGAGCGACCAGCCTATCGGTTTCTTTAATTTTTAGCGTATGTAAACCGGTAAGGTGGCAGGGTACATTTAAGGCCAAACAGGTTACTGCAATTGTTTGGGCAATATCTGGCGAATTTTGAAGGTTTTCTTCAATATGTTTTGGTTTTGTACCAGGACGTTTTTCTAAAATAATATGATCATTTTCAAATTTAGTGGTTACACCAAATTGCTTATAAATTTTAGCCAGGCAGGAATCTCCCTGTAAACTGGTTTTTCTATAAGTGCTTAATTTAAGATCGGCAGATTCACTTATAGCGGCCAAACTATAATAGTAAGAAGCCGAACTCCAATCTGACTCTACGGCTAAAGTTTGCCTTTCTAATTCTTGTGTAGATTCAATTTTAATAGTATTTCCTTCAAAACTTCCTTTAATTCCTGCGCGTTGCAAGATTTCTAAAGTCATTTTAATATAAGGGGTAGAAGTAATTTCGCCTTCCAAATTTATTTCGAGACCGTTGGGAAGTGAAGGTGCAATAAGCATTAACGCCGAAATATACTGGCTACTAATATTAGCCTGTAAAGAAACACGATTTGCGGTAAGTTTTTTTCCTTTAATCCTAATTGGAGGGTAGCCATCGTTTTTTTCATAAGAAATATCGGCTCCCATTTGTTTTAGTGCATCTACGAGGAGTTTAACTGGCCGTTCCGTCATTCTTTTACTTCCGGTTAAAACTACTTCCCTACCTTCCAGGCTAGAAAAATAAGCCGTTAGAAATCGCATTGCCGTACCCGCGTGATGAATATCTACTAATTCTTCTTCACTTTTTAAAGCTTTTTGCAAATAATGGGTATCGTCACTATTAGAAAGATTACTAATCTTTAAATTTGGATATAAAGCCTGTAGAATTAGTAAACGGTTAGATTCACTTTTAGAACCGGTAACTTTTATAGTGCCGCTAAGGTGCTTCTTTGTATTTGAAATTTCTAAGTTCATTAATTGCTTATATTAATTTTCAGCATCCTTCTTTTTTTTTGCCCTGAATTGCCCAAACGAAATGATGAATCCATAAACAAAAGCTGCAAGAAATTGGCCCACAATAAAGCGAAATAACTTCCCATCTTCTGTACGTTCAGTGAAATAGGCTTCAAAATGAAATCCGCCGTATTCAAACAGCATACTTACAATATCATACACAATTAGAAAGCCCAGGCCGAGGAATAAAACCGATTTCCAGAAGGCTTTTTGCGAAATCATCTCTTTGAATTTCATTATTTTAACTTTTCGTTGTTATGATGCCTGTCGTGATCTCTTTTAGTTTTTAAATCCAGTTTTTTATCAAAAGCTTCCTGGAGATCAACCCCGGTTTGATTGGCAAGACAAAGCACTACAAACATTACATCTGCAAGCTCTTCTCCTAAATCTTTATCTTTATCAGATTCTTTTTCACTTTGTTCACCATAACGGCGTGCAATAATTCGGGCAACTTCGCCTACTTCTTCGGTAAGTTGCGCCATATTGGTAAGCTCGTTAAAATATCGAACTCCGTGTTCATTTATCCAATCGTCTACAGCTTTTTGCGCGTTTTCTATGTTCATTTTATTCCCTTTGTTTAGAATCTACAATTATTGTTACCGGCCCATCATTAATTAATTCCACCTTCATATCTGCACCAAATTCTCCGGTTCCCACTGGTTTTCCTAAAGTTTCTTCAAATTTCTCAATAAATTTTTCATAGAGTGGAACCGCAACATCAGGTTTGGCCGCTTTAATAAAACTGGGTCTGTTCCCTTTCTTGGTGGAAGCATGTAATGTAAACTGACTTACTACAATGGCATCGCCGTCAACATCTAACAAAGACAGATTCATCGCGTTGTTCTCATCGCTAAAAATGCGCATTTTTACTATTTTATTGCAAAGCCAGTCAATATCTTCCTGCGAGTCTTCATTTTCTATTCCTAATAAGATCAATAATCCGGTGCGTATTACCGCATTAATTTCGTGGTTTATTTGTACTGAAGCTTTAGAAACCCGCTGTAAAACTACTCTCATTTCTTTGGATAAATATCTGTTCTGTAATTGTCTTCTTCTCCTTCCAAAATTTGTAAATAACTTTTATAACGGCTCCAGGCAATTTTACCTTCTTCCAGGGCATCTTTTACAGCGCATTTTGGTTCCTCCAGGTGTAAACAATTATGAAATTTGCAATCTTGTTTTATTCTGAAAAATTCAGGAAAATAATCACCCAATTCTTCACGCTCAATTTCTACCACTCCAAAACCTTTAATTCCCGGGGTATCAATAATTCTTGCATCAAAAGTAAGATCAAACATTTCAGCAAAAGTAGTAGTATGCTGTCCCTGTTTATGCTGTTCAGAAATCCGGGAAGTTTTTAAATTTAAACCGGGTTCTATGGCATTGATTAAGGTAGATTTTCCCGTTCCGCTATGGCCGGCAAACATACTGGTTTTACCAAGCATCATCTCCTTAACTTTATCTACATTTTTTCCGGTAGTTGCTGAAATTCCTATACAATCGTAACCTGCATTTCTATACATGGCCGCCAGGTATTTCACCTCCACCAGTTCGTCTTCATTATAGCTATCAACTTTATTGAAAAGCAAAACCGCTTTTACATGGTAAGCTTCAGCTGTTACTAAAAAACGGTCTATAAAAGTGGTAAGTGTAGGCGGATTATTAAGGGTAACCAGTAAAAAAACCTGATCTATATTGGAGGCAATGATATGGGTTTGCTTAGAAAGATTAACCGATTTTCGAATAATGTAATTCTCCCGCTTTTCAATCTTTTTGATCACTCCTTGCTCTGCACCTTCCTTATCTTCAATATCAAATTCTACCTTATCGCCAACGGCCACAGGATTGGTACTTTTAATACCTTTAATCCTGAATTTCCCTTTAATTCGGCAGTCATAAAACGTTCCCGCTTCACTTTTCACCTGGTACCAGCTTCCGGTAGATTTATAAACGGTTCCTTTCATTCACATTATGGTTTTTTAAGTGGCTGTTTGAAAGTTAACTTAATCCGTCATCCTGAACTCGTTTCAGGATCTAAGTTGTTAACATATTAGAAGCTGAAACAAGTTCAGCTTGACGGAAACAATCCCGAAGTCTCGGGACAGGATGACGTCCTTTAATTTTTCTCAAACAACCACTTTGCTAAAATAGCAAATGCAACATTCACTACTTGCCTTTAAACCAAAAATCATGGAAAACAAGATTCTTAAGCTTTCATAATTTTCTCCTGGTGGTTAATGGATTCCTGGTGAACTGCTTTGAATAAACGTAGAATAAATTCTTCGCTTAATCCGTGTTGCTCTCCTTCCAATACCATATTTCCAAGAATTTCGTTCCATCTTTTGGTTTGTAAAACCGAAACGTTCTGTGCCTTTTTCACCTGGCCAATTTCATCAGAAATTTTCATTCTTTTTGAAAGCAGCTCGATCAATTGATTATCGGCCACATCAATTTTAGCTCTTAAAGTGCTTAATTTATTCTGAAATTCTTCACTTTCTGAAACCTCTTTTCTAATCTTCAAATCTTTCATAATCTGAACTAGTGTTGCGGGGGTGATTTGCTGTGCAGCGTCACTCCAGGCATCATCGGGAGTGTGGTGGGTCTCAACCATAAGTCCGTCGTAATTAAGGTCTAATGCGGTTTGGCAAAGATCAAAAATAATGTCTCTACGTCCTGCAATATGTGACGGATCTAAAATTAAAGGAAGATCTGGAAATTTATTCTGAAGCTCAATAGCGATCTGCCATTCAGGGTTATTTCTGTACTTGGTTTTTTCGTAAGCTGAAAATCCGCGGTGAATTACTCCTAAATTTTTGATATCGGCAGTATGAAATCTTTCCACAGCTCCCAACCAAAGTGAAAGGTCTGGATTTACCGGGTTTTTCACCAATACAGTTTTATCGGTGCCCTTAAGAGCATCAGCGATATCCTGAACAATAAATGGCGAAACCGTTGTTCTGGCTCCAATCCAAAGAATATCAACATCGTTTTCTAAAGCAAGGTCCACGTGGTGTGCATTCGCAACTTCGGTAGTGGTTAGCATCCCGGTTTCTTCTTTGGCCTTTTTCAGCCATTTTAAACCTAGCGCTCCAACACCTTCAAAATTTCCCGGTCTGGTTCTGGGTTTCCAAATCCCGGCACGCAAAACCGTAGCATCGGTATCTTTTAATTGGTGAGCGATCTTTAAAACCTGTTCTTCGGTTTCAGCGCTGCACGGACCTGCGATTACTAGCGGATGGTCTAATCCGAAATCGTCAAGCCACTTTCTTTGTTCTTTGTTGTTTTCCATAATTTAAAATTTAATCCTGATTTTTAATTTATTCCGTTTAAAATTGATTTAATATGATTGGTGCGCTGCATTTCATTATAAACTTCCTGGAAATCATCATTCTCCAGCAAGTCTTTAAAATGCGTTAGATTATTAATGTATTCAGTTAAAGTTTCCAGCACATTCTCTTTATTTTCCCTGAATATTGGCGACCACATAGCCGGAGAACTTTTGGCAAGTCTTACCGTGGAAGCAAATCCACTGCCCGCCAAATCAAAAATATCGCGCTCGTTACGTTCTTTTTCCAAAACCGTTTTTCCCAGCATAAATGAACTTATATGCGATAAATGCGAAACATAAGCGATATGCCTGTCGTGCGAAACCGGATCCATATATCGAATTCGCATTCCCAGTTTCTGAAAAATATCCAGCGCTCTTTCCTGAAGTTTAAAAGCTGTTTTTTCTACCTCGCAGATAATATTGGTCTTATTCCTATATAGATTAGGAATTGCTGCTTCGGGCCCGGAAAACTCGGTTCCTGCAATAGGATGAGCCGCTAAAAAGTTCCTTCTGTTTTGATGATTTGCGATTTCTTTACAAAGCCCGGATTTGGTAGAACCGGCATCAAAAACCAGGGTATTTTCACCTGCCAGATCTAAAACTTCGGCCACCACTTTATTGGCTACATCTACGGGAACCGCTACCAAAACCACATCGGCGTGTTGTACATCTTCCATTATCGAAAAATGATCTATAATTCCAAGTTCTTTCGCTTTTTTTAAGTTTTGCTCATCGGCATCACTTCCAAAGATTTCTGCTTCGGGAAAAGCTGATTTAATATCCAGCGCAAAAGAGCCGCCTATAAGTCCTATTCCTATTATTTGAACTTTCATTAGTCTACTATTCTTTTAATTGCCCGGTTTATATTTTCTTCCGTAGCGCAAAGTGAAAATCTTATATAACCTTCGCCATTACTTCCAAAAATAAAACCCGGCGCGGTAAAAATGTGGTATTTATTTAGCAGAAAATCTACAAAAGCTTCTGCGTTTGTTCCCTTTGGAACCTTTGCCCAAACAAACATTCCGGTTTGATCTTTTTCGGGTTCGCATTGCAAAGCTTCAGCCAATTTCAATACTTTTTCTTTTCTGCTTTGATAAACCTTATTTTGGGCAGAAAACCAATCTCCGTTTAAACGCAAAGCAGCTGCAGCACCAGCCTGAAGTGGATAAAACATTCCACTATCCATATTGGTTTTTACTTTTAAAACAGTGTTTAGATTTTTCTCGCTTCCGCAGAGCATTCCTATTCTCCAGCCCGCCATATTAAAGCTTTTGCTTAAAGAATTCAGTTCTAAAATCACATCTTTGGCGTCTTCCGCTTTTAAAATACTTTTTGGATTGTCGTTAAGGATAAAACTGTATGGATTATCGTTTACAATGAGGATGTTATTTTCTTTTCCAAACTTTACCAAATCAGCAAAAAGCTTTTCGTTTGCTGAAGCTCCGGTTGGCATATGCGGATAATTCACCCACATCAATTTAACTTTGCTTAAATCTTTCTTTGCCAATTCTTCTAAATTCGGCAACCAGTTTCCCCCAGCATTTAAATCGTAATAAACTGCTTTTGCGCCCACTAGTTCTGTAACCGAAGAATACGTTGGATACCCGGGATTTGGAATTAACACCTCATCGCCTTCATTTAAAAAAGCCATAGAAATATGAGTGATTCCCTCCTTGCTCCCCATAAGCGGAAGAATTTCAGTTTCAGCATCTAGAGAAACCTGGTAATGATTTTGGTAAAATTCAGCAATGGCATTTCTAAAATCTGGCGTGCCTTTATACGGCTGATATTGGTGAGCACCGGTATTTACCAAAGCTGAGTTTAAAGCTGAGATAACCTGTTGCGGTGGCGCCAAATCTGGGCTACCAATACCAAGATTAATAATATCTTTTCCGGCAGCTGCCATTGCACGCACTTCCTTCAATTTTGTAGAAAAATAGTACTCTTTTACGTTGCTCAACCTTTTTGCCTGCTCTATCATTACAAACTGTTTTTGTAGGTTCCTAAAATTGTTAATCGCTCGGTCATTACTTCTAGAATATCCATCGCTTTCTGGAATTCGGAATAATCTTCAAAAGTCACATCGATAAAAAATGAATATTTCCACGGAAATTCTATAATGGGCATACTCTGTATTTTGGTCATATCCAGATTGAAATCCCGTAAAATATTCAATACTGAAACCAGGCTACCACGCCTACTTTCCAATTCAAATTTTAAAGAAGCTTTATCTATTTTATCGCCATTTGGCTCTTTTTTCTTAGTACTGATAATCAAAAAACGAGTCGCATTGCTTTTCTTGGTATGAATACTTTCTGCAAGAATTTCCAATCCGAATAATCCCGCTGCCGCTTTACTAGCCACCGCCGCAACTTTTGTACTACCCTTTTCTGAAATTCTTCGGGCAACTTCGGCCGTATCACTGTCTTCAATTAATTTAATATGCGGATGCTTTTTAAAGAATTCCTTACACTGTAAAAGCGCCATAGGGTGCGAATAGACTTTTTTAATGTTCTCTATTTTTTGTCCAGGCAGTGCCATAAAATTCATATCTATCGGGATGTAATGCTCACCTACCACTTTTAGATTATTCTCATCTATCAAAGCATAATTCGGCAAAATTGATCCGGCGATAGAGTTTTCTATAGCCATCACACCTTCGGTGGCATCCCCATTTAAAATGCTTTTGGTAAGTTCGGCAAAAGACATGCACTCTAAAACCTCAACCTCCTGGTGGTAATATTCCTGGGCCACCAAATGGTGAAATGAGCCTTGCACTCCCTGAATTGCGATAATTTTATCCATTAATTTCTAATTAATCTCGATATCGAGTAAAAAAAAAGTCCCGATGTTTATCGGGACTTTTTTATATAATTTCTTACTTAATTACATAGCATTCCCGTTCCTATCTCTGAAATAGAAATAAAAAAAGTAAAATGCGTTCCAGCTAATTAAGTGATTCATTGTTTCGTTGTTATGGGGCTAAATTAGAATATTATTACCTAAACAAAAACCATTTTTTAGATTTTTTTAAGCTTTCATAAGCTTTTTACAGACTTGATTTTTTTTATAAAGATTCATCGAAAGATTTATAATAGCTTTTAAAATAATCACTTAGTAATTCCGAAATTCCTAACGGAATAACTTTTCTGAAACCTGTTATATCTAATTTTGAACTATTATTGGCGCGTTAAAAATCCTTACTTTTGAAAAAATGCTTGCTATGTCTATTCACGTTGAGGGAATTTCAAAATTTTATGGCGAACAAAAGGCGCTGGATTCCGTTTCTTTTAAGCTGAACAAAGGAGAGATTGTTAGTTTTTTGGGGCCAAACGGTGCCGGAAAATCCACTTTAATGAAAATCCTTACTGGTTATTTAAGTGCTTCAGAAGGAAAAGCAGAAGTAAATGGAATTTCCCTGGATGACGATTTACATAAAATTCAACAGCAAATTGGGTATCTGCCCGAACACAATCCATTATATACTGAAATGTACGTTCGGGAATACCTGGAATTTAATTCCAGGATCTTTAAGACCGATAAATCCCGAATTGAGCAAATAATAGAACTCACAGGGCTAAAACCCGAAGCCAATAAAAAAATAGAGCAGCTCTCTAAAGGTTATCGCCAACGTGTTGGTCTCGCCACTGCCCTGCTACACGATCCCCAGGTTTTGATTTTAGACGAACCTACTACTGGATTAGATCCCAATCAATTAGTAGAGATAAGGAATCTTATTAAGAATATTGGAAAGGAAAAATCTGGAAAAACCATCTTTCTTTCTACTCATATTATGCAGGAAGTTGAAGCCGTTTGTGACCGTGTGATTATTATTAATAAAGGAAAGGTAGTTGCCGATAAAAATTTAAAAGATTTAAGGGAAGAAAATGAACAGGTTATTTTAGTGGAATTCGATTACAGGGTGGAGCAAGTGGCCATTCAGAAAATTCCAAACCTAATTTCAGCTAAAAATATAGGCGGATTTGCCTATGAACTTACATTCGACACCAAAAAAGATATGCGTCCCGCAGTATTCGATTTTGCCCACGATAACGGATTAAAAACGCTTCAGTTAAATCAAAAAACAAAGAATTTAGAAAGTCTCTTCGCGGAACTTACAGCCCCCCAGGCCCCCAAAGGGGGAGTTTAGTTTGATCTTATTTGCAAAGATTTTTTTTAAAAATTAAAGTAATTATATTTCAGGGAATCATTTCCGAAACGCTGAGAGTCCCCCCTTCGGGGGTTAGGGGGCTTCAAATATAAGTCGGCCGGTGTAGTGTTCTTCAATATCAACTTCCGGTGGACGGTTTTTTGAAATTATATCTCCAAAACCAAAAATATCACCTTTTAAAGATTGCTGCGGATTGATAATTAATTTGTTGGTTCCACGGTGTAAAACATCATAATGCTGAACAATCAACTCACCGGCTTCCAGCCTGCCGTCTCCATTTGCAAAGAAAAGGTTTACATTTTCGGCATTTCCGGATAGGAAATAATTAGAAATATTATCGTTAGTAATTCTTAGGTTTTCAACCTCAAGATCAAGGATAAAATCACCATTGGTATGAATTTCGGGATCTCGTTCCTGGTTAAATGAGCGCAACCAAAGCTCAGGAAAATTAAGCGTTCCCACACTTTCAATCGCGCTGCCGCTGCTGTTTTGCAACCAGTTTAAACTCTGCGTAGTGACATAAATTTTAGTGATCTCGTAATCTCTAAAAAGATTACAGGAATTTTCATTTCTCAGTTCAAGTCGGTTATCTACAACTTCAGCAAAAACATTTTCAAGCAGATTTTCCCCCGTTTCGATCTTCACTTTATATTCATCGCCCTGTTCAATAAACAATTTTACGCGTTCATAAACTATAATTTCTTCAAAAGCATCCACGCTAAATTCTTCAGTAATAATTTCCCCGGAAGTTTGTACACAAGTCGGTGCTTCTTCAGAATCACAGCCGAAAAAGCTAAAAATCAATATCGCTATTCCTAAAACCTGCTTTTTCATAAACGATATCCTATTGAAAATTCTACTGCTTCGGCATTCGCATAATGAGAGCGAACGGTAAGCGATGCCCAAAGATCTTCGGTGATTTTTCTTTGCAGACCAACCCTATTATATAATTGATCTACAAAATGCTCGTAGGGATAATATGCATAATATCCCAAATGCGCGATCACCGATAATTTATTGAAGTTTAATTGGTGCCCAACAAAAACCCCAACCCGTTTAGAATCTTCGTCCCCGGTGGTATTTCCGGAAGGAAAAGCTACCGACTGGTAATAAATACGTTCTTCCATAGCTTTGGAAAAGAAAACTTCGGTTCCAGCTTGCAGTGTACTTTTATGATTAAGCACCTTATCGGCATAAGCTGAAAAAGTTAAGAACGGATACTGTTTAGAACCGATAATTCCCATAGTATTTACGCCACTTCGCAACACAAAATTAAAATGAATGGGTTCTGTATATTTTTCTCTTGGCCCTTTTGGAATATAATTGGGCAGATTTTGATGATCTAAAGCATAATTTACTCCCAGGTTAAAAGTGATGGTATTTGTACTGGCATTCGGCGATTTAAAATCGGCGTTGGAATAATGAATCAAAGAAAGCCCGGCCTGTAGTCCCAAACCTTCAAAAATGTTTTCTTTTTTGTAATTCGCCATTAAGTAAGTAGAACTTAGCAAGCGCGAACCGTAGGCATTATTCTTATAATTATCATCTGGATGATATGGATTGGAAGCATACGCCAGGCCCTGCCCTATTCTAAACATTAAATTTCTTTTAAAAAGGTAGAAATTCATATGCGCATAGAGTCCGTAATTTTCACCTAAACTGGGATTTTTCATATCCTGATAGGTAAAAGAAGCGCCAACATCGGGATAATTATAGCGCTTTTCCCAATCTTCAAATCCGAAACTTTTTTTATTAAAACCAAGAATTAAACCTGTTGGATGCCCGGTAATTAAATGGGCAATATCAGGATTATGTTCGGCAATGGTTCCGTAGAAATAAAAGGCATCAAAAGAATAATAGTTCTTCCCGAACTCCTGGGCAGAACTATTAAAAATGCTCAAAAGAAAAATAAGGGCGGTAATTTTCTTCATTACCCGCAAATGTAGCCTAATATTTTAAAAAACCGCTTTCGCAATTTTTTGAATATTAGTACTTTTTCCCATTGAATAATAATGCAAAACAGGAACGCCGGCAGCTTTCAGTTCCTTAGATTGTGATATGGCCCATTCAATACCAACTTTCCTTACCTCTTTATTATCTTTACAGGCTTCTACATTTTTAATTAAATCCTCGGGTATATCTATGCTGAAAACCTGTGGTAATAATTGCAAATGCCTCTTAACGGCTATGGGTTTAATACCGGGAATAATGGGAACAGTAATTCCTGCTTCCCTTGCCTGTTCTACAAAATCAAAGTAAGCTTTATTATTAAAAAACATTTGTGTAACCACATAATCTGCGCCTGCATTAATTTTCTCCTTAAGGCGTTTTAGATCTGTTTGTAAAGAAGGAGCTTCCAGGTGTTTCTCAGGATAACCGGCCACGCCAATACAAAAATCGGCATTGTTATTAGATTCAATAACTTCGTTTAAATATTTTCCTTCTCCCAAATCTTTAATTTGGGTTACCAATTCACTGGCAAAACAATTCCCCCCGTGGGTTGGTTCAAAATAGCGTTGGTGTTTCATAGCATCCCCGCGAAGTGCCATTACATTTTCAATCCCCAAATAGTGACAGTCTACCAGTAAATACTCGGTTTCTTCACGGGTAAACCCTCCACAGAGCACATGCGGAATGGTGTCTACATTATATTTTTGCTTTATTGCAGCACAAATACCAACCGTACCCGGGCGCATACGGGTAATCTTTCTTTCCAGTAAACCATCATCTTTTTTAATGTAAACGTGTTCTTCCCGCGAGGTAGTTACATCTATAAACGGCGGATTAAATTCCATTAGTGGATCTATATTATTATAAAGATCCTGTATACTTCTTCCTTTTTGCGGCGGAACAATTTCAAAAGAAAACAATGTTTCTCCTTTTGCCCGGTTTATATGTTCTGTTACTTTCATAAATACTTCCCAGTTCTTTATCCAATAGGAAAATATTGGTTGGATTATTAATTAATCTAAATTTATTTTTTCCGATTCCTTCCCTTTGGGGAGGCTAGCAAGAGCTCTTAATCTGCAATATTTGGATTAAGCCATTTTTCGGCCTTTTTCAGCGGAATTCCTTTTCTTTCAGCAAAATCTTTCACCTGGTCATCTTTAATTTTTCCCAGGCCAAAATAACGCGCTTCGGGATTGGCAAAATAATATCCGCTTACACTCGCAGCCGGCCACATCGCTAAACTTTCGGTAAGTTCAACTCCAATTCGTTCCTTTACCTTTAAAATTTCCCAAATACTTATTTTCTCTAAATGATCTGGGCAGGCAGGATAACCCGGAGCTGGGCGAATTCCTTTATAAGTTTCTTTTATTAATTCCTGGTTGCTTAAATTCTCTTCGGGCGCGTAGCCCCAGTCTTCCCGTCTTATTTTTTTGTGTAAATATTCAGCAAAAGCTTCTGCGAGACGATCGGCAAGGGCTTTTATCATTATTGAATTATAATCGTCAAAATCTTCCTCAAACTTTTTAGCTAATTCTGCAGTACCAAAACCTGTAGTCACACAAAAACAACCTATATAATCCTGGATTCCGCTTTCCTTTGGCGCAATAAAGTCGGAAAGTGCAAAATTTGGCTTTCCGCCGTGTTTTTTTAATTGCTGCCGAAGCGTTCTGAAAAGCATCTTTTTTTCTTCGGAATTTTCTTCATATTCCACTTCAATATCATCATCATTAACCGTATTCGCCGGAAATAATCCGTAGACAGCTTTCGCTTTTAGTAACTTTTCATCCAGAATTCTTTTCAGTAAAACTTTTGCATCTTTGAACAAAGAAGTTGCCTGTTCCCCCACCACTTTATCGGTTAAAATATCCGGATAACGCCCGTGGAGATCCCAGCTTCTAAAAAATGGGCTCCAGTCTATAAAAGCTTCCAGTTCCTTTAAATCGAAATTATCTATTTGCTGAATTCCTATTTTGTTTGGCTCTGTAATCTGGGTTGATTTCCAGTCTATGGAATACTTATTTTTTCGCGCCTCTTCAATTGAAAGAAAAGATTTCACTTTACTTCTTTTCTTAAAATTAAGCCTGAATTTATCATATTCGGCTTTAAGATCGCTCATATATTTAGTGCGTGTTTCTTCCTTTAAAAGATCCCCAATTACCGTGACAGCACGCGATGCATCGTTCACATGAGCAACCGCATTTTTATACTGCGGGTCTATTTTTACCGCCGTATGCGCTTTTGAAGTCGTGGCGCCACCAATAAGTAAAGGCACGTCAAAATTCTGGCGTTCCATTTCCTTGGCTAAAAACACCATCTCGTCTAAAGAAGGTGTTATTAATCCGCTGAGACCAATGGCATCAACACCTTCAGCTTTTGCAGTTTCTATAATTTTTTCCGGAGGCACCATTACGCCCAGGTCAATAATTTCGTAATTATTACAGCCCAAAACCACACTTACAATATTCTTCCCAATATCGTGCACATCTCCTTTAACCGTAGCCATAAGGACTTTTCCTGCCCCCCCCGCCCCCGATGGGGGAGCTTTCTTAAGCGTACGTAAAATTTTATCCAATACCTGATCTAAATTGCCAAGCACTTCTTCATTGGTAAACCTAATCACACGGAATTCGTGCTCTTTTAGCCAAGCCGTCCTCTCCTTATCACTTTTTTTATTTTCGGGTAATTGATGGATTAAACCATCAACTTCTATTACAAGTTTCTTTTTAAGACAAACAAAATCGGCTATATAGCTTCCAATAATATGCTGTCTTCTAAACTTAAATCCTTCAAGTTGCTTATTTTTTAATGATTCCCAAAGAACAGTTTCAGCTTCGGTTGGCTGGTTATATCGGTGCTTTTTAGCAAATTCTTTCATTAAACCGTAGAGTGCCGGTTCAGCCGTTTGCCAATAGCGCTCCCCCTTCGGGGGTTGGGGGGCTTCTTTTGCTTCTTCAATATAAGGAAGAAGGTAAGCCACTGCTTTCTTCATTACCCTGGCCGATTTTACTACCTGCGGAAGGAACATTTTTCCGCTTCCAAAAAGATCGCCTACCACGTTCATTCCAATCATTAAATGACCTTCAATTACTTCGATAGGTTTGCTGGCTTCCTGGCGGGCCTGTTCTATATCCTCTAAAATATAAGCGTCTATTCCTTTTACCAAAGCGTGAGTAATCCTGTCCTGAAGCGGATTTTCCCTCCACGAAAGATCTACTTTGCTTGCTTTTTTAGAACCCACTACGGTTTCAGCAAATTCAAGTAAACGCTCGGTAGCGTCTTCCCTTTTGTCAAGAATTACATCTTCTACGTGTTCTAAAAGGTCTTTGGGAATATTATCATATACTTCTAAAAGCGCAGGATTTACAATCCCGATATTCATTCCTGCCTTAATCGCGTAATACAAGAACACCGAATGCATCGCTTCCCGCACCGGGTTATTTCCGCGGAAAGAAAATGAAACATTACTCACACCACCACTAATACTGCAATGCGGAAGGTTTTCTTTTACCCAACGCGTTCCTTCAATAAAATCTATGGCATTGCGTTTATGCTCGTCCATCCCCGTTCCTACAGGAAAAATATTAAGGTCGAAGATTATGTCTTCTGGTGGAAATTTCACTTTATCAACCAAAATGTCGTAGGAACGTTTTGCAATTTCAATTCTACGTTCATAATTATCGGCTTGCCCAACTTCATCAAAAGCCATAACAATTACGGCTGCACCGTAACGCTTTATTTTTTTAGCGTGTTCTATAAATTCTTCTTCGCCCTCTTTAAGGCTTATAGAATTCACTACACATTTCCCCTGCACTACCTGTAAGCCGGCTTCAATAATTTCCCATTTAGAACTATCTATCATAATAGGAACCCGGGCAATATCGGGCTCGGCAACAATAAGGTTAAGGAATTTCACCATCGCCTCTTTGCCTTCAATAAGACCATCGTCCATATTAATGTCGATAATCTGGGCCCCACCGTCTACCTGGTCTCTTGCTACTTCCAGGGCTTCTTCAAAATTCTCCTCTTTAATTAGGCGAAGGAATTTTTTGGAACCCGCTACATTAGTCCTTTCCCCAACATTTACAAAATTGCTATCGGGGGTAATTATTAAAGGTTCGAGACCAGATAATTTTAAAGGCCTAATCTCTTGTTGTTCTTTTTCCGGGGAAATTTCTTCCTGTATATTTTCTTGATTCACTGTTTCTATCATAATGCGGTGGAAAATTCAGGTTTCACTATTTTTCTTGGGTTATAATCTTTGGCAATTTCAGCAATAGCTTTAATATGCTCTGGTGTGGTACCACAGCAACCACCAAGAATATTCACCAAACCTTT
>NZ_CAXAVR010000010.1:0-44454 GCF_963972535.1 uncultured Salegentibacter sp. | reverse complement strand
TCCCAAGCAAGAAGGATTTCTCTATGGTATAGTAGCGACCTTTACCGGGAATTGGTGCCAGACCATTCGTCCACATGACTATTTTTTTATAGGTACGGGAATTATCCTGGTTCTTTAATTTCCAGTCATTTTTTAGTATTTGTCTCAACTGGGTAAGATCGGTCCTAACCCGGGTGTGGTTTAAAATTTGGAGCGCATCCATAGGGCATAGATTTACTTCTTCCAAATCAAAAGTTTCCATAGCACTTAGAAGCATACTAGCAAGTTCCTTTTCTACCCGGTTCCTGTTATTGCGCATTAAATTTTGCAGGGCATTTGTCCTAATCTGTTCCGGGGTAAACCACATTCGGGTTTTATGGGCTGTATCTAATTCCCGGTGTTGCAGGTAAAACAAGAAAGCCGGAATTTCTTTTTTTAGATGTTCTAAAAATTGGGTTTCTTCTGTTTTAAGGGAAGGTATTTTTAGCACCCAAAAACGGGTTTCATCGCTATCGATCTTTATGAAGTTATCTTCATTATTACTACAGAGGATAAACTTTCCAAAAAATTCAAGTTCACGCTTATCTTTGCCTTTAGCCTCCATTTTATTATAATCGGTAGTACTGAGGTATTTAATTCGCTCGGTAAGTTCTTCCTTATTGAACAGTACTTCATCTATACAAATAAGCAGCTTGTTTGCCCAGTCTGCATTAAACTGGCTGCTGAAGTTATCATTGGTGAGATAGGTGAGGTTATTATCGAAAATAGCCTTTAACCATTTGAGAAAAGTAGTTTTTCCGGTCACCCTTTCTTTTGAAACCAAACACAAGATGGGCAGGATCTGAATAGGTTTCAGGTATAAAAGCTGCAAATAATCCAGTCCTAATTCAAACTGGTTTCCGAAAATATGATTGACAAATCGCAATGAATAGTCGATGGAACCATTTGTCGGCGTGTGAGGCAAAGGAGCATAGGTGTTATAAAACCCAAAGACCTCTTGCTTAAAATCCAGGTGGCTAGGAATACAGGTAAAGCCATCATATTTTCTGATCTTGCCCACATAAGCTTTGCCGTGGTCATTGCGCAGGGTCTCCAGACTCCAGGGAACTAAAACTTCATTAAAGTCCCCGGAAATAGTGGGCAGCTGAACTAATTTATAGTAGCAAGTACCCACCCGGATATAGGTTAGCTTTTTCATCTTAAAATTTTTAAAGGATGAGTAAAAGGCAAGAGCCTATTTCCGGTTTTTTATCAGGCCCTTATTGAACTGATCTTCAAGAAAGGCATCAGACAGGTCCGGTTCTCCTAGGAGCCAGGCATCGATCTTTTCCTTGTCGAAAAACTTTTGGCGAATGTTGGGATTGTTCCCCATTGGTATAAGCCGCAAATGCGTAAGCTTATAGATCTTACTTTTGGAGAGCCCGGTGTATTGTGCCAGATCCTCTACGTTGATTACTTTTTTGGTGTGGGAAAGAAGCACTTTAATGTCCTCCAATAAACCCACTACTTGTTCCTGCTCATTCATAACTATATGGTTAAAATTAAAAATGAGTAAAAGGCCTTTTACGATTTTGTACAGGACAAACTTAGGAAAGTAAATACCTATAAATCAATAGGATAATTCAAATAAAAAGGAAATTATGCTATAATTATTCTTTATTTAGCATTTGCCGAATGAATTTTCGCTGGTTTCTGGAATTAATTTTTTCCTGGTCGTTTTTCCAGGCGGAAAAACTGGTTTTTAAAGTGTTTTCTTTAAGCGGTTCGTTGTTCATCAAAAATGAATTCATCAATAATTGGAAAAACTCACGTTTCCTTTCTCCGGAGAAATCTTGAATTCCACCAACTAATAATTCATCGAACAAAACAAACAAAATTCGGTGGTTTGCGGAGTCTCCGCTTTTATTCCCAACGGTGAAATTGATCTTCTCCTGAACCTTACGGCTTTTAAGCAATCTAAAGAACTGCTCTTTAGCGTTTTTATCAAGGTTGATGTATTCAAACCTTATCTGGAACTTATTAATGGGCTCCACCTTAAGATTATGTCGGTCGGTCTCCAGGTGTTTATCGGACTCATAGAATATGGCCAGCCAAACCAAAATTACTGCCAGCACTATAAAAAGTACTAGAAAATAGACGTAACTGTCTATTATAGTTTTGACACCAAAAATTAAACTGAAACTTAAAACGAAAAGGATAAAGAAGGAAAGGATAAAAAGAATCAGATTGGTAGTACTCCCCTCAATTTTATCTTCTATGAAATCATTGATTCCAGATCTTAACCTGGCCAGTGCTTTTCCAGATTCAAGAATAAATTTATCCATAGTCTTCAAATATTGAGACTATTAAATATAGCTAAAAGAAAGATATTTGAAAATTTGGTAATAGATAATAAAAAAATAATCAAGCATTTATTCGTTTCAATTTTTCAAAATGTGTATTAATCTTTTAAAGATAAAAACTATATTACCCTAAAATAATTAGGAACTTTTTATTTGTTAATTGTTATTAGTATAGAAACTTTATTCATTTGAAAACATCTACAACAAAATCGGAAACTTTTAAAAAACGATAAAATAGTTGATATTTCCCTATTGAAAATAGACAAATCCATAATTTTTGAATAAAATCGAATAGAAATGAAAATTCAACCAATACTTCTGGGAATAATTTGGCTATTTTTTTCCTGCCAGGAAAGAAAATCTGAAAACAAACTGCAAGATATTACAAAGAATAAAATTTCAATAAATCAAGAACCTTTGGATTTATTGGAAGAGCCTCCAGCTAACATAACTTCTCCAAAAGGGATGGTATGGATTCCCGGAGGAACATTTGAGCAGGGTGCAGAATCATCAGATGTTATGGCAATGAAACATGAAAAGCCTGCACATCCCGTGGCTGTTGATGGTTTTTTTATGGACGAAACTGAAGTAACAAATGCTGAATTCAAAAAATTTATAGAAGAGACGGGTTATGTAACTGTAGCAGAACGGGAAATTGATTGGAAAGAGATGAAAAAACAACTTCCACCCGGAACTCCTAAACCCCACGATTCTATTTTACAGCCGGGCTCTTTGATTTTCAAAAAAACAAAAAATAGTGTGCCCAACCTTTATGACTATTCACAATGGTGGGAGTGGAAAATAGGAGCTAATTGGAAACATCCTCAGGGACCGGAAAGTAGTATTGAAAATAAAGATGAACACCCTGTTGTTCACATAACTTACGAAGATGCAGTAGCTTATTGTGAATGGGCTGGAAAGCGTTTGCCCACCGAAGCGGAATGGGAATATGCTGCAAAAGGAGGATTTACAGATGCCCGCTTCTCCTGGGGGGATGATGAAACCGAACTGTCGAAAAAAGCCAATACTTGGGAAGGAGAATTTCCAAACGAAAATACAGTTGCAGATGGTTTTGAAAATAAAGCTCCGGTAAAATCCTACCCTCCAAATAACTATGGCCTTTATGATATGGCCGGAAATGTTTGGGAAATAACTCAGGATTGGTACAATGCGGATTATTATAAGGAACAATCAGAAAAGGAATTAGCCAAAAATCCATTGGGGGCTGAAAAACCTAATAATCCACAAATACAGGAGAAAGTAATTAAGGGAGGTTCATTTTTATGCAACGCCTCCTATTGCGCAAGCTATCGCCCCACAGCAAGGATGGGGAATTCTTTGGATTCATCACAAGAACATCTCGGTTTTAGAACAGTAGTCACTGTAGAAATGATTTCTGATAAGAGATAGAATTTTTTCTGTTACTATTTCATATGAACTTAAACCAAAGAAATTTAACTAAATTAAAACGTTTTTATTAATTTAGTTAAAAACAGAAATGAAAAAAATAAATTTACTGTGACTGGTGCTGCTCATGCAACCGGCTATTGCCCAACAAAATTCTAATAAAGAGTTGGATTGGAAATTGGGTGCGCAGGCCTATACATTTAAAAATTTCACTTTTGCCGAAGCACTGGATAAAATCAGCAGCAGTGATTTAAAATATGTAGAAGCTTACCCCGGCCAGGAAATAGGTAATAGCATAGAAGGTACCATGCATTATGGAATGAATGCTGAAACCAAAAAAAGAGTGAAGAAACTGTTAAATTCAAAAGGTATTCAATTAGTTGCTTATGGTGTGGTTTCAGGTGAAAACGAAGCAGATTGGAAAGAGCTTTTTGAGTTTGCGCAGGATATGGGCATTGGTATAATCACCTCTGAACCAAAAAAAGAAGACCTGGATATGGTTAATCGATTGGCAAGAGAATACAATATTAAAGTTGCTTTACACAATCATCCTAAACCCAGCACATATTGGCACCCCGATACAGTAATGGAAGCATTGGAAAGCAGAGAAAACATTAAAGCTTGTGCCGATGTGGGGCATTTTTAAAGATCTAAACGGAAAAAGCAGTGACGCCCATGATGTACCATGAGGAATCAGTAATATTAAAGCGATATTGAAAGAATTGAAACGCCAAAAATTTGAGGGACTATTCTCGATTGAATATGAATATAATTGGGGTAATTCTTTACCGGAAGTCGAGAAGAGCGTGGAGTATTTTAATGGAATAGTAAAGAAGTAAGTTAACTTCTTAATTATGTTAATGAAGATGGGGAAATTTTTCTACTTTTTTTAAGTAGCCAAGCTGCTTTTGATTTTTACGGTGAATTTCATTGAGCGACCGGGAACTAAAGCCTCTCCAGTATCAATTATTCTTTCGTGTTTTTCCCAATTTACCAGATCAGTTGAAGAAAAAGCATCAAGGTAAACTTGCTTATCATACGTTGCCGAATAAGTAGGAAAAATCCAATACTTATCCTTAAACACAACCCCTTCAGGATCAGCATGCCACCCTGGAAGAACAGGGTTGTGGCACTTAATACAGGCGAGACTAGTAGTAAAAACATATAGAAAACTATAAGTTTCTCGATATTAAAATGGAGATTTCTTAAATTACATATCATATTTATCCCAATTCATTACTTCTCTATTTGTAGGATCCATAGTAATTCTTAATAATCTTTCATCATATTTCATTTTATGTTTTTGCAATACGTTCTTCGGTACACCATCCCAGACGTTAGGAGTATTACCTCGATAATCCAAATATTTAAAACCTGGCTCACTAGTAAAAAACCCTGTTACTACGAGGTTATTTATCTTTTGAAAAAATACAGGACCTGGTGATCTTTTTTCAAAATCTTTTGGGTAAGCAATTTCCTCTATAATTTTTAATTGGTCATCCTTCGATGTTTCTGTGAAGTTTGTTCCAAATCGCTTACTACTTTCTCTGTTAAGCCACATTAAACCACCTCCTTTAGAAAGTTTATGGTCGGGTATATCCTTCACAATGAATTCTATAAATTCTGGTACTCCAGATGCGGAAGCAGAATCAGAATCTTCATCTTCAGGAATAATAATATCAGTTAAAACAGTAATGGTTGCCATTTCTTCTTCAGAAAAGAAGGTTTCAGAATACAATTCTTCATCTCTTGCTTGCTCTGCTGGAGTTCTTCCATATCCCTCCTTTTCTTCTATTAAATCTCCTTCTTCAATAGGTGTCTCTTTATCCTTTACACAACTGCTAAGAAATAGGCTGGAAGCCATACTTCCATCACCAACGTTTTTAGTGAATCCTATTCATAACTTATAGTTTAAACATTACCTTTTTTTAATTCTTCAATGAGATAATCCGTAGCGCGCCAGGCCAGTGCTAATATGGTCCAACTTGGATTCTTATCTGCTTGAGATACAAATGGTCCTCCGTCCATAATGAATAAGTTTGGTACATCATGGGACTGGTTAAACTTGTTAACTACAGAATTATTAGAATCATTTCCCATTCTCGTTGTTCCTACCTCATGAATTATTATACCTGGATTTTCGAGTCCATAATTTTCTTTTCCGGGCTTATCCTCGAGCGCAACAGCTCCCATATTATGTATTACTTCCTCAAACGTATCTTGCACATGTTTAGCCTGCCTTACTTCCTCGTCTGACCAATAATAGTTAAATTTTAAAACGGGAATACCATATTTATCCACGGTAGACGGATCAATCTCACAGTAGTTTTCTTTTCGAGGGATATTTTCACCCCTTCCGGCCATACCAAAAGTAGCCCCGTAAAACTTTTTCACATCTTTCTTTAATCCAGATCCATATGCATTACTGGAATTATCTCCTATTGCTTCTTTTATTGCTTGAGTATTAAAACCGAACCTATATGAATGCATACTCATTCCACCCCAATATTCGATATGGTAGCCTCGAGTAAAGCCTATATGTTTACCATCGTTGACCACCAAGGTGCAAAGGTGCATCCCTCCAACTCCATCTTCGTTATAGCGTTCCCTATCCATCAACTCAGGGATAAAACCAACGCGCTAGGAACCAGTGGAATCATGCAAATATTTTCCTACTACTTCACTAGAATTCCCCAGTCCATTAGGATGTTGAGAAGATTTTGAGTTAAGTAGTGATCATAGCTGAACTACATGCACTAGCAGCAAGAATTACCACTTTAGCTTTAATTTCGTAGTCATTTAAATCTTCCTTATCAATATAATAAACACCGGTAGCTTCCCCTTCCCCATTGGTTAAGACTTCTCTTACCATAGCATTTACATAAAGATCTACATTCCCAGATTCCATTGCGGGCTTAACCAGTACTGAAGACGAGGAGAAATCTGCATAGGCCATACAGGAACGAGAACACTGATTACAAAAAAAACAAGCTCCTCTTTTTTTATTAATTGGTTTTGTTAGGATGGATAAACGTGATGGTATCATTGGCACGCAGCCTTGTGGCCCCTTTTGTATATACAACTCGTGAAGTCTTGGTTTCGGAGGAGGTAAAAAGAAACCATCAGGTTCATTAGGTAGGTTTTCTTTGGATCCAAATACTCCGATTAATTTATCCACTTTATCGTAGTAAGGCTTAACATCTTCATATCCAATTGACCAGTTATCCCCTTTCCCGTCAAAATCTTTTCTTTTAAAATCTAGTGGACCAAATCGAAGAGAAATTCGCCCCCAGTGCTTTGTTCTACCGCTTAGCATTCTGGATCGAAACCACGCAAATTCGGTATTCTTATTTTGAGTGTAAGGTTCTCCTTCAAGCTCCCAGCCCCCATACGCCATATCAAAATCTCCAAAAGGGCGGGTAGATCCCGCACCTCTCCTAGGTGACTCCCACGGTCATCTAAGCTGAGTACGCTGTTCTTCATTCGCTGGGTCAAAGTCTGGACCTGCTTCCAATAGTGCAATTTTAAAGTCAGCATCAGCCAACAATTTAGGCGCCATACCTTCACCAGCACCAGAACCAACTATACAAACCTCATATTTTGTAGATTGCTTTTTTATTTGAATTGACATCAATTTATTTTTTATATAATTTATATTTTTTCTTTAAGCTCCTTTAAAGCTATAGCATAGGCACCCAGCATAATAGCTTCACTCGTACCCAACCTAGAAATACCTGCAGGAATACTCTTATTTTCAAAAACATCAATTTCCCGAAAAGAAAAGGGCACATTTACCTCTTCTGGTTTCATGCATAAAATTTTTGTTTAGACTCTTTTTTTCAAAAGAATAAGCTTTGGAAATAATTCTGCTGAATTTTTCCCCTTTACGGTTTTCTATAGTACTATTTAAATACTTCAAAATTTGAGGCAACAATAATTTTGAAGCACCCATAATTCCTCCACCAATAACTATTGCTCCATCAATAATTCCAATTAAGTTGACTAATGCTTCAGCGGTGACCCGAGCTAATCTATCATAAGATGTGATTGCGGAAGATTGGCATCCATCTTTTTTGCCTATAGCTATTTCATAAATTTCTTTTGGACTTAAAGAATCATTAAGCCCGCTTAAATCCTTATAAGATTCCTGAATTCCCCTACTACTAACACTTTCTTCTGCAATAAGATTTGGCTCCAATACATTGCGTATCAACCAAACTTCACCACCTGCTGAATTATCTCCGTTGCAAATTTGATTATTGACTATAACACCAGCACCAAATCCAGTTCCTATTGTAATACCTATCAGATTCCTGAACTTTTTCTTAAGTTCCATATTCTTAAAACCTCTATTAACCTCTGAAAGAAACCCTGCAATAGACTCTCCATAGGCAAAAATATTTCCGCCATTATTTATATAAGTAGGTAGATTAAAATAATCCTCCAACATAGGTCCTAGGGTCACTCCTCCTTGAAAAGAAGGGAATTTTGGTGGATTAAAAATAATACCGTTTAAATAATCTACAGTACCAGGAAAACTAAAACTTATTGCAACAGCACTTTCAGGCAGCAATAGTTCCTTTACCTTTTGGAAACCATCAATAATTGTTTGTAAGCACTTATCCAAATGATTGGCGTTAGACGGTAATACGATAAGAGAAGTAATACGTTTACCTCTTTTTAACCCGGAAAAAACAAAATTTGCTCCTCCTGCATATAGAGTCATCACTACTCTATCATCACTCAAAAAATTTTTCAAAATTTATTAAAATTCTATATTTAAACCATTTTGTTAATAGATCATCAGTCTAACTTATTTAAAGCTTAAGAGATTTAAATAAATAAAGTGGAGGCTTCATTAAAGGTTAATTCAACTGTAATTAAATTTCAATTCTTAATTTGCCTCCACTTTCACCAAAAACTAAATCACATACTCATTGCTTTTATAATTCTTTAATTTTTATATTTCTAAACCATACATCATCGCCATGATCCTGAAGGCCTATGAAACCTTTTTTATTATCTCCGCCGGCATTCAGGAAGTTTTTCCAGTCTTTAAACTTGCTGTCCTTCACCATTTCTTTCCAGTCATCGGTCCATAAATGATATTCCACTACATTTTCACCATTTTGAGTGTGAACAACAGTGCCACGATACACGATTATAGAAACCTGGTTCCATTCTCCCATAGGTTTGGCATTTTGAGGCTCAGCCGGCATAAGGTCATATAATGAACCTGACTTCCGATTTCCATCCTTTCCTAATTTTGCATCAGGATGACGCTCATTGTCGAGGACCTGCATTTCAGGAGCGGAAGTGTATATAGGTTCTCCCTCAATTTCCTCTGCCAAATAGAAAATCCCGCTGTTTCCTCCTTCGGAAACCTTCCACTCAAGTGAGAGTTCAAAATCCTTAAACTCTTTATCATAAATAATGTCACCACCACCACCGGCTTCTCCGGCTCCGCTTCCCTGCACTTTTAAAGCTCCATCTTCGATAACCCAGCCATTCGGAAAAGTATCTTTATTATATCCTCTCCAGCCTTCTGTACTTTCTCCGTCAAAAAGCAAATACCAGCCGTCTTCTTTTTCTTTTTCAGAAAGCTCATTTATTTTGGCCTCTTCAGCATTTTCTGTGGTAGCTTCTGCGCGGGTTTCATACTGATCATCATCTGCAGACTTATCTTTTTGTTCGCCGCAACCGGTAACAATACCTGCAAAAAAAATCAAAATTACCGGCAATAAATTTATTCTCCTGTTAAGTTCTGATAATATCATAATTTTCATAATTTGTTCTCTAATTATAATTTTCTTTAAAAGTAAGGATTAAGTTAATTCCCAACCTTCTCTGTAATTGTGCTTGATATATTCTTCAGCCGCTTCTTTAGCATTTATAGTGGCATACTGGGTATCAAACTTCGGATCCCCATCAACGACAGTAAATATATCGGAAGTTACTACTTTGATTTCTTCACTATCTCCAATATTGGTAATCTTCATGTTTTCACCATCCCATTCCAATTTTTTCTTAAGGTCCTGTAGGCGAACCGCCAGATTCCCCATTACAACAACTTCATTAAATGGTCCAGAATACCCAAAATGAGAACTTGCTTCCACCCGTTTAGCCTTTGGTTCTTTACAAGCCCTTACCCAATCCATTTCATGGCTGGTTTCCACTCGTGGAAATAATTTTTTAGTTTGCGGCGGATTATCTTCTCTTCCTATTATATAAGGATCGCGCCCATAGGTACTACAAATAATGGTGCCTTTGGTACCTTTAATCATAGCACCTCCGCCTCCGTCACCCATTATCTTACCAGGTTTTATTCCCTCAGGTCTTTCAGGCATCAATCCCCCATCATACCAGGTTAATTGCAGCGCAGGCCTTTTTATTTTTTCCAGATCTTTTTGTTCAGGAAAATAGTAGGTGACTTTTTCTGCTACCGGTGCACTTTCGGTATTGACTTGGGAAGAACTGCCCTCAAAGCCTGCAGGATGCCCAAGATCAAGCGCAAAATACACCGGATCCATTATATGACAGCCCATATCGCCTAATGCCCCGGTACCAAAATCCCACCAGGCTCTCCAGTTCCAAGGAGTATAAGCGGGATGATAAGGCCGGTATTCAGCAGGGCCTATAAACAGATCCCAGTCAAGAGTATCGGGCACAGGGGGTTCTTCCTCCGGCCTTTCCAGTCCCTGGGGCCAGATAGGTCGGTTGGTCCAGCAGTGTGCTTCCAAAGGATCTCCTATTTCCCCATTGCGAATCCATTCGGCAAAAAGCCTGGTACCTTCTCCCGAATGCCCCTGGTTACCCATTTGGGTAGCTACCCCGGTTTCTTTTGCCAATTTGGCAAGGTACCTCGATTCATAGATGGAATGGGTAAGGGGTTTTTGAAGATAAACATGTTTTCCCATTTTCATGCTCTCGGCAGCAGTTACGGCGTGTATATGATCGGGAGTTGCAATTACCACCGCATCGATATCATCGCCCATTTCCTCAAGCATTTTACGGTAATCCTTATACTTTTTTGCATTTGGATAGTCATTAAATGCTCTTTGAGCATATTTCCAATCCACATCGCAAAGGGCAACAATATTTTCACTGATCATTTCCCTCAGGTTGGCCCTACCCATACCGCCAACGCCTATACCTGCAATATTTAGGGTATCACTTGGAGCTTTAAACCCGACTCCTCCAAGTACGTGCCTTGGAACAATTGTAACACCGGCAGCTACCGTTGCAGTAGTGCCGATAAATTTCCTCCTGGAGAGGTTATTACTTTCTTTTTTAATTTTTTCCATAAGTATTAATTTGTTAATGATAAAGATTGATGTCCCATAACTGAGTAATTTTCTCCTATGTTTTAGTTATCTTTTCTTTTTTAAAATGAATTAACCTGTAGATGCAATATCCGTTGATATTTTTTAGGCTTCACCGGTTCTTGCAAAGGATAAACAGTGCTTGTTGAACAGATTTAGAGTTAAAATGGCCCTTTTTGAAAAAATATGTTCCGTATACCATTCATTATAATTCACATGAACTTCTTTCACATCATCAAAGAGTATAGATTTCCTGTCTTTCTCTAATCACTATGGGACTGATTGACCTGAAATTTGCCAATCCGTTGGGATGTTGCCTTGACTTTGAATTAAATAATATTCTCGCTGAACTACATGCACTTGCAGCTATGATTACAACTTTAGTTTTAATTTGATATTTTTAATAATCATCCTTATTTAGGGCACCCCCGTGACTTTTCCTTCATTATCTGTTGACCTCCCGGACCATTGCCTTTACATATAAATCTACACTTCCTGATTCCAATGCTGGATTGACGAGAACAGAAGAAGAGGAAAAATCTGCGTATACTGTACAGGAAGGGGAACATTGCCTGCAATAAAAGCAAACCCCTCTGAACTGCGACCTTACTACAACAATTGTTCTACTCTTCATCTAAATAAATATATATTTCCTTAAGATTTAGTTTCTCTTGTGCAGATTTGCTTGGCGTAGGTTTCTTATCACTAGGGAAGAAATATTCGCTTTCAATCCATTTCATTTCTCCTCCAACTACTCGTGGGTCTTCTGTCGCTAGAAGATATTGATAAAGTTTGTCAGAGAGTCTCTTCTGCGTTTCATAGTAAATCGGAAGGTTGGCTACATTTTTCATCTGATAAGGATCTTTGCTAAGATCGTATAATTCTTCTGTAGGCCTTTTCTCAAAAGCAAGATCAAATAATTCTTTCACAGCTCTTTTTTGTCTATTCTCGAGGAGAAACATTTTTGTGGGACTGGGATAGTGTAGCATATGAGCATCAACATCTCCATATAATGGAGGATCACCAGCAGGCCATTGCTCCGGTTCATAGTTTCTAATGTAAAGGAAGTCATCTGTTATTATAGATCGTCCTCCATACCCTGCACCACCTTCACGAACAAAAGCATGTCGTTCTCTAGCAGTAACCATAAAATCACGTTCAGGATCGATCTTTAAATTTTTTTTAGATTGAATAATTGGGGCTAAGCTTTTTGCAGTCATTTCTTCAGGAATGGGGATATTAGCCAATTCAAGAAAAGTAGGAGCAAGATCGTTTAAGCTTATGAAATCGCTTACCACCCGGCCCGCACTGCTTTCAGGTGTGCTAATAATCATTGGAATTTTCGTTCCAAATTCATATAAGTTGGCTAATCCCCGTGGCATTTGCCAACCATTATCACTACAGACGATAATTATTGTATTTTCTATTTCTCCCATTTCTTCCAATATCCCTAAGAAGGAGCCTACTTCTTTGTCAAAATCCTCAACTTCGGCATAATAGTCAGCTATGTCTCTCCTGACAATATCATTATCTGGTAAGTAAGGAGGGACTCTGACTGAATCCGGGTTAATTCCAGCTTTTTCCGCATTTTGGTCATATGGACGATGTGGATTTTGAGAACTAAACCAATAGTTAAAAGGTTGTCCTTTTTTTCTTTTGGATAGAAATTCTCTAAAAGATTCATATTTATCCCCTGCCGGATTACGATCTCTTCCTCCGGCTTCATAATTGCCAGGTCCCCAACCTTTTCCTTGATGCCCAACGAAATATCCAGCATTCTCTAGCATTTCAGGATACACCGGGTATTTTGAAGGTAAGGTACCCCAAAGGTTAGCTCCCTCTTCAAGTCGCCAGATATGCTGTCCCGTGAGCATGGCTGCACGGGCGGGAGTACAAGAAGGAGCGTCGCAAAAGGCATTTGTAAATTTTATCCCTCTGTCTGCCAACCTATCGATGTTTGGTGTTTTAACTACGGGATCGTGGTAACTTCCCAAATGGTTCCAAGAATGGTTGTCTGACATAAGTATCAATACATTTAGGTGACTTTGTTGTCTCTCCTTTTCTGTCGCTGAATTTATCATACAACCAGCTAGAGCACTAATCATTAAAAAAGTTAGGATGTTTTTGAAGATTCTTTGTCTTTTCATTTTTTAATATTTGTGAGAATTAGACCGTTTAAGAAGGAGAAACAAATAATGAAATGATTACACAACATAAATAGACAAATAGCTGCAGCAAAATCCAGTACTCGAGAATATCTTTAAAAACCTCAAAAGAACACCATAGATCCTCCTATTATTTAAGATTCCCTTTTAAATTACTTGTTAAACTCTATAAGAGATGCCTGGTATCCTATTCGCATAGCATTGACCACAAGTTTTTCTCCTTTTTTTAAGCTGATTACCTCATCATCATATACCTGCCATACAGGTTCCACTTTAATAGGTTTACTTTGAATATCAGTAAAATATCTTCTTCCATCCCAGGTATGAACTTTTTTTTCACTACCTTTAAGATCCTGGCCATCCTGAAGGATAATGTAACCTATAGATGCTCCCTCCGTTGCGCATTGAAGAATGTAACCACCCGGAGTTTCAATAACTTCAGCTTTATCTGTAGTAGGAGCTTTTCCTTGCCCATTCCACCATAAATCAAGCACCATTTCCTTTTCAGGGATTTCAGACATATCTCCTACTTCTTTTATCCAGTTCTGGAGAGCCTGCCGGAGTTCTTTTAATTTATTCTTGTACTGCGGATCCATTACCAAATTTTTTAACTCTTCCCGATCGTTTTCTACATCATAAAGTTCTTCAACTGGTTTTGGACTTTTAAACCATTCCGCTGCAGGAGGATCTAATTGATCTGTCTCGTTCAGAAACAATAACTCTTTCATTAGGGGCATGTTTTTTCTATAGGACAAATCTTGATATCTTGACTTTTCAGGCATATAATTGTAGATGTACCTGAATTGCGTATCTCTTACTGCCCTGACCCGGTCATATAGTTCATCCATACGGTCACGAGCAGCAAAAATGTAACTACGCTTCTCTTTTTCTGATTGTTCTCCTAAAAAAGCCTTTCCCTGAAAATATGATGGAAGTTCTACACCTGCAATTGATAAAACTGTTGGTGCGAAATCTACTGAGCTGATAAGGTCACTTACAGTTGTTCCCGCATATTTTCCCTGTGGATGTTTAACCACAAAAGGAATGTGTGTACCTCTTTCAAGAATTTCCCTTTTCATCCAGGGTAAATTTCCGCCATGATCACTATAGAAGAATATATAACTATCTTCATATAGACCTTCCTTTTTTAGGTGAGATATTATTTCGCCCACCTGTTCATCCATAATTTGAATATTAGTCAATAAATGGGCAATGTTTCTTCTTGTAATTGGTGCATCTTCATAAAAAGCTGGCACTCTCACATCTGCCGGATCTACCAAGAGTGTATCCGGAGGAACAAACATTTGCGATTCATGAGTAACAAACAAATTATAGACACTAAAAAAAGGAGCATTTTCAGGTCTGTTGGTATAAGATGCAGCTGCACTGCTCTCATCCCACACTGTTACAGGAGCATCAAATTGATAATCTTCTTTTTCATTGTTAGAAGTGTAATATCCTGCTTTTCTCAAAAATTCGGGAAATGCCTTAACTTCAGCCGGAATAACAGCCGAGTAATTGGGAACCCCTTCTCCCATATATTTAGGATCTCCTGCCGTAGTCCTCATATGCTGAGTACCAATAGAGGTAGGGTACATTCCAGTTATTATAGAAGAGCGGCTCGGGGCACAGACACCAGCCACAGTGAATACACGAGTATATTTCACTCCTTCTGAAGCCAAGCGATCAATGTTAGGAGTTGAAACTATAGAATCTCCGTAAGCTCCTATAAATGGAGAAATATCCTCGCAGACAATCCAAACTATATTTGGACTTTTCTCTTGGGCATTTAACATATAGAACCAAAAGAACAAACTAAGAAACAGTATATTTTTCATCTCTTTCGAATTATTTAATATTTTCTAATGATCTCCATTTATAAATATCTCTTATTTCCAATTACTAAAAAGCACCCTTTGCATTACAATTTTCCGCATTTGGTTCTTCCCCGGGCAACTCTCCCCTAATACCAAAATTGTCTTTAAGTTTTTTGCCCGTGTCTCTAGTATACCAATCTGGAGTTAGTTTTTCAGGTACATTGTCACAGGTTTCCTCCATCCATTCCAATAGAACCTTTTTAAGATTTACTTTTATATCCGTGTAATTTGAGTTACTAATAAGATTTTGTGTTTGTACCGGATCATTTTTTACATAAAATAATTCTTCAGTAGGGCGAGGAGCCAAAAATATGTCAGATTGTACATCAGTTAAATTTCCTTCATTTTTTTCTTTTAACAGCGATCGAAATGAAGCGCTGTTCAAAGCGTCTGCTGGACCTTGGTTTGGCAGATCTGGTCTGAAATTAAGAATATATATATATTCTTTTGTTCTTATCATGCGTTCATGGGCTTCATGGTCGTGCCAATTGTGTTCTGCAAATGCATAATTTCTAAATTTAATTTCTGGATTAGTAAAAACAATTTTAAAGCTCTTTCCTTGAAAACTCTCTGGAGGATTAACATTACAGATGTCTAGAATGGTTGGTGCAATATCCACGCTGCTTACAAGACTATTGCTTTCTTCTGCATTTTCAATCCCTTTCGGCCAGTGTACAATAAGGGGTGTTTTCATTCCCGAATCATACATCCTTGTCTTGTCACGCGGAAAAGGTCTTCCATTATCAGCCATTACAATAATTACTGTATTTTCAAAAATCTCTTGTCGTTTTAATTCCTCGATTACCTCCCCAATGTGAAAATCAAACCTTTTTATTTCATCATAGTAGTTGACTAAATCAATTCGGGTGCTATCGTTATCCACAAGTGTTGTTGGTACTTCAATTTCGTCAATAGCATGGGTGTCAGAAAATCTATTTTCTCCCCAGACTCTATGTGCGTCATAAGAAGCGAACCAAAAGAAAAAAGGCTTATTTTTGTCTCTTTCACGTAAGGACGGTATCCACATATCTTCACCTCCATCCCCGTTTTCGTCTGCATCTTCGTGAATTTTTTCAAACCCACCTTTAATTAGTTCACCCATATGCCATTTTCCTGCCGATCCGGTATAATAGCCTTTATCATTTAATTCGGATGCAATCGATTTAAAGTTCTTTTTCGGTTCGGTGTGTAATTCTGCAGCACCTGTATTGTGAGGATATCTCCCGGTCATTATACTAATTCTACTTGGACTACAGGAGCTGGTAGTTAAAATAGCATTGTTGAATTGCACACCGTTTCTAGCTAAAAAATCTATGTTAGGAGTCTGAACAAAAGAATTATCATAACTTCCGAGATCCTTTACGCTGACATCATCCGCAATAAATACAATAACATTCGGCTTGGATTTAGGAGAACCTTTTTGTTGACCAAAAGTTACTTTGCTAAACAGTAAGAGAAATATACTAAAATAAATAGTTGTCATTTTAGTGGTGGTTAAATATTTCATATGTAATTTTAAGAAGGTTAATACCACTTTATTAGGATAAGGTAAATCATCTACTGATTATTAATAACCCGGATTCTGTTCTATATCTGGATTTATATCTATTTCATTAAGAGGGATAGGAAACAAGAATTGGTTTTCATTGATTTCATATCCATACTCGGACATCACCTCTATTGCTCTACCTGTTCTTACCAAATCGAAAAAACGATGAAATTCAAAAGCGAGTTCAACCCTTCTTTCATGCTCAATTGCCAGTTGAAGAGTTGGATACTCCTCGAAAGGATAATCAGACGTCCCGAAGGGAGCGAGCCCTACTCTTTCTCGAACCATGTTTAAATATTGAGCATCGTTTGTTATTTCAGCATACATTAACAGAATATCTGCATATCTGATGATTTCAAAATTCTGACCGGCTCTTTCAAAATTTGGATCATAAAATTTCATTGTAGAAGGATAAGCCAAAAATTCACCCGTGGATATCACGGTAAAACCGGGACGTATTGTGGTTGAAGTACGCGGATCATTATTTTCAAATTCTTCAGCTAAATCTTCTGTGGGAGTATTTATTCCCGATCCTCGGAAGGTTCTTGTCTGCCCCGGTAAATAATAATCAAAAGACCAGGGGGCATAATCAATTTGGTGATTCGAATTAAAAGCATTATCACCGGATAAATATTGTACTTCTAAAATAGAGGACTTGCTATTTTTCGTATCCGGTTCGAAGAGGAAGAGATAATCGTTTAAATTTACCTCGCCGTCATTATTGGCATCTAAGGAGTAGAAACCACTATTAATAATAAATTCTAACTCAGACTGAGCTGCCGTCATATCACCAGTTTTAAAATATATCTTCGCCAAGATTGCGGCTGCACTATATTTGGTAACCCTTCCTATATCGTTTCCGGTATATGCCTCAGGAAGAGTTTCTTTTGCAAAATTCAAATCGTTTATAAGATTACCATAAATAGTGCTAGAATCTGTTCGTTGAAAGTCGTAAGCTTCCTCAGGACCTATTCTTCTGTCCACAAACGGTACCGCTCCCCAAGCTCGAACCATATTAAAGTAAATTAGAGAACGAATAGTGAGTACTTGTGCTTCCATAAAAGCTGCTTCAGAGGCTTCTATCTCCACAACATTGTTTTCCAACTGGTAAAGAAGATTATTACAAATATTAATTGCTGAATATGATTGCTCCCAAGCGACTTGGATCAAGCCATTGTTAGCCGTTACATTAAAATCACTGATTTGTTGTAGAAAATCATTGCCTGCTGCTGTTTGTAGGATGTAGGCGTTATCAGACCGTAATTCACCAAATAAGGCGGGCAAGCCCCGTGAATCATAATGGTTTCCTAATTGACGATATACATCATCTACAGCCAAGGCGATTTGTTGTTCATTTTGGTAGAACGTATTTGATGTGAATTCTGTAGTGGGATATAAATTTAGATCGTCAGAACATCCTGCTAATAAGGAAAATGCGGCAGTCGTTAAAAAAAATATTTTATTTTTCATATTGTCAATTTTTTTAAAATTTAATTTTCAGACCAAGAGAATATGTTTTTGCAGTAGGATAAGCTGAACCGCCAACTCCTCGGTATAAAGGACTAGAAACATTACTGTTCAGGAAATTTTCGGGATCAAAAACGTTTGCTTCCGAAACTGTTAAGAGGTTGACTCCATTAAAAAAAATTCTGGCATTAGATAATCCCAAACTTGAAGCGTATCTTTCTGGAAAATCGTACCCGACTGTAACATCTTTTAATCTAAAGTAGGATCCACTTGAGAGCCAATAACTTGAAGGAGTTAAATCCATTCCACTCGGATCAACAGTTAATTTATATTGATAGCCATCTCCCGGGTTTTCTTCAGAGCGCCACCTGTTATTCACTGCTTCTAAATAATTACGTCCCTCGTGGTACAGCAAAGACCGGTGAGCATTATCATCGTAAATCTCTCCACCTACAACTCCTTGTAAGAGAACGCTAACATCAAAATTCCCAATAGTGAATGTGTTTGTTAATCCCCAAGAAAAGTCAGGCTGAGTATTTCCAATGATTGTCCTATCCTCTGCGGTTATACGGCCGTCACCATTTAAGTCCCTGTAACGACCTACACCAGGTGTGGCTGATGAAGGGCTTGCGGGATCTTCATCTATTTCTGCCTGATCCATATATACACCATCATATTGATAACCATAAAAGCTAAAAGCAGGGGCTCCTATCTTATTTATTTTTTGCATAGATCCAAAAGAACCTAAATTGAAAAGCATAGAGGCATTATCTCGTCCAAGTTCAGTGATTTCACTTCTGTTAAAGGAAAGGTTAAATTGCGTTGACCAGTTTAACCTTTCACGAGAAATATTCTGCGTTTGCAAAGCAACTTCTAACCCTCTATTCATTAATTCACCATTATTTGAAAAAACACTGGTATAGCCACTAAGAGCGGGCAAGGGAACATTTAATAGAAGATTGTCTGAAACTGAATGGTAAACATTAGCATCAAGATTGATTCTATTGTTCCATAGACCAATGTCAATACCTAAATTCCACTGTCTTGTCCCTTCCCATTCCAAATCTTCATTTTCAATGTTTGCAGGATAATAAGTGGTAAGAAGATTTTCACCAAGAGCCGCCCTTGCCAGGTTCATTCTACTCATCCAGATATAATCTTCAAAATTATCATTTCCGGTTACACCATAACTGGCTTTTAACTTGAGATTACTCATAATGGAAGATGAACGCAAAAAGTCTTCATCGGTAACTCTCCAGGCTCCTGAGACTGACCAAAAATCCCCCCACTTGTTTTCAGGTCCAAATCTTGAAGATCCGTCTCTTCTTATGGATGCGGACAGTATATAGCGGTTTAATAAACTATAGTTAACTCTTCCTAAATAAGATATAAGGTTTGTTTGGTTAGCATCATCATCAGCGATAACAATATCTCTTCCTGCGTGGAGCGAATGCAGTTCATCACTATCGTAACCTCTACGCCCAGCAATAGACATATAGTAATCGCGGTGATTAAATTCATAACCTGCTAATATATTCAAGGAATGATCATTGATTTTCTTATCAAAGGTTAAAGTGTTGGACCAAGTATAGCTTAAAGTACGAAAATTGTCTACGGTGAAACTTGGGGTGGTTATATAAGATGTTCCTAAATTATGATCGCCGCTTACATAATCTGAATTCTTTCCGGTTTCATAAAGTGGATTAAATGAAGTTCTGAAATCCAAACCATCCAATAATTCTATGTTGAGGAAAAAATTTCCCATACCCGTGAAACTTTCATGCTGAATATCATCATTTATTCGGTAAAGAGGGTGGCCATTATTAGGCCTAAATAAAATTGCATTATAATCTCCGAAACCATCCACTGTCAAAGGACCTCCTAAATATCCATTATTCCCGTAAACAGGAAAAATCGAGGGATATTGAACTGCCCATTCTATCGTCCTGTTATACGGCTCTTCTTCGTTGTCATAAAGCGACCTTAACATTCCTCCTATTTTGAGCCAATCATTTATTTGGCTTTCTGCATTCATGTTTAAAGAATATCTTTGATACTCTGAAGTAATAACAATTCCTTTCTGATCTAGATATCCAGCAGAAACGTAATAATTCGATTGTTCATTTCCTCCAGAATAACTCATATTAAATTGATGCATAGGAGCGACTCTGAAGATTACATCTTGAAAATCTGTATTTGGTAAAGTCTCTGGGTTTTCCAAAGCAGTAGGCCACGTATACTTGTAGTTCCCACGTGCTTCAATAGTATTAGGAGCACCAGGATCGCCTCCTTGATCGATCCATCCATTTTGCGCAGCATCAATGGCAGCCTGGGAATATTCAGAAGCATCCATTACGTCGATCTTTCGAATCACTTCTTGTAAGCTACTAGTGTAATCGAAAGTGAGCCTTGGTTTACCAGTTTTTCCTGACTTAGTGGTAACAAGTACAACACCGTTAGCTCCTCGAGAACCATAAATCGCTGCTGATGCCGCATCTTTTAAGACTTCAATTGATTTAATGTCAGAACTATTAATGGAATTCAAATCGAAACCAGGCAATTGAACGCCATCAACAACAATAAGAGGAGCCCCCCCCGCAGATATTGAATTAACGCCACGAATTTGAATTGATGATGAAGAACCTGGTCTACCACTTCCACTAATGACTTGAACTCCTGGCATTTTTCCAGAGAGAGCTTGGCCAAAATCCACCACCGGTCGACTGCTGACTTCATCCATTTCTAAAGAACCGACTGATCCGGTAATATCTTTTTTACTTATGCTTCCATATCCAACCACTACCACTTCATCCAAAGCCTGAGAGTCTTCTTCCATTTGAATATCTAAGGTAGTAGTTTCTCCCACAGTCCTTTCCGTAGTTGTCATACCGATATAAGTAAAAATCAAAACTGATTCAGCAGAACTCACTTCAATGCTGTAATTTCCATCAAAATCTGTCATCACCCCATTATTAGTGCCCTTTTCTTGTACCGTTACACTTGGAAGCGGCATCCCATTTGAATCTGTAACATTTCCTTCTATATTCATTTGAGGTTTGGATTTTTTCACCTTATTCCTTTTTACCGGTAAGTCCTCAGTAATTGCAATATTATTTCCCAAAACATCAAAACTAAATGGTGTCTCTTTAGATAGTGACGTTAGTATTTTCTCTAGATCTTCATCCTGAAAAGTATACTTACCGGAAAGTTTAGTTTCAATTTCTATTTCATTTCCATAAGCAAATTTAAAATCACTTTGAGACTCTATTTCTGATATTAATTCCTTGAGACTGGGATTGTCCAAAACGAAAGATATTTGGGCAGAATTACCAATTAATGGGAAGCAAAAAAACAATGTAAATAATAGTCTTTTCATATTAAATTATTTAATTTTGAAAATTAAAGTAGCCGCTCGATTTTTTACATCGATGTCACTTCTTGATTATAAAAAAGAGTTCTCTATTTGATCGTGGCGGACTCTTTTTTTATTTTTTTAAAATTTGTACTTCTTTAGTCTTAGGATTCATTTCATATTTAGTGTTATTTATAATTGATAAAATATTTAGTACTTGTTTTAGGGAATCAGATCTATTTATCCTAAGAGTTACGCGCTTATTTTTTGTATAGGGATTTTTCTGAAATTCACAATTAAACCTATCTTCAAGAAAATCCAGTAATTTATCAAGCTCAATATTATTTACATCAATAAATTCATTCCCTGTTTCAAAAGAGAGATCAGTTTCAAATTTCTCTATAAAAGTTTTGTTCTTTTCATACACAAAGCTCTCACCGGGTATTATCGCCCAGGATTCTACTCTTCCTTTTACAGAAACCACGACTTTCCCTGTATATAGCGCAATCTTAGCATCTTTTAAACCGTGTTCTTGGCTAACGGTAAAAGAGGTTCCCAAAACGGTAGTAGTAGTAGTGGCGGTCTCTACTTTAAAAACCTTCATGCTATCTTTTACAACCTTAAAAAAAGCTTCTCCAGTTAAATTTACTCCCCGAGTATTTTCAAACCTTTCTTTATAATTAATTTCTGAATTTGGTTTTAAAAGCACCAGGCTTCCATCGGGTAAAGCAATCTCTTTATCTAAAGAAGAATTATTTACCACCTGAATGTTTGGATTGTAAATATTAAGAAAGAAATATCCAGTAAATATAACCGCCAAAACAGCAGCTGCCCCGGAAACTTTATAAGAAAGCGTTCTCTTTTTTTTCCAGTTTCTTTTGGAAATACGTTTTTTAAACGCCCTCCAGGAAACTTCAACTTCAGTCTTAGAAACCTCCTTATAATCGGCTTCCCAAGACGCTTCCATTTCATTCTCTATGTCAGATTCGTAATTATTCACCTTTTTTGGTAAGAGTTTGTATTACTATAACAATTGAGATTTCAGAAGTTCCTAATAATTTTAAATAAATTTTAGGATTCACATAACTTTTCTTTAATATAATTATGAGCGAGATAGATATGATTTGCTATAGTTTTCTTAGATATTCCAAGGGAAACGGAAATCTCCTCATAGGTAAGGTTGTCTATTTTATGTAGTAAAAAAATTTTTTTTCTTTTAGGGGGAAGCTTTTCAATGACAAGTCTCAACTTTTTTATATTAGTGTTTTTAAACTCCACCTCCTCCGTTTCTTCATTTTGAGGTAGGTAGATCTCTTCAATTTGACCAACAGTCTTAGCTTCCCGTTTTAAATGGTTAAGAATAAGATTTTTGCAGATGATAAAAATTTGCTGATCTAAGGAAACATTATCCTTCAGCTGGTCTCGATTATCCCAAATTTTAATGAAAGTTTGTTGTACAAAATCATCAGATTCCATAGTAGCAGAATCAAATTTTTTAGAAAACCAATAAAGTTTTGAATAATAGATTTTATAAACCTTTTCAAGTGAATTTATATCCCCACTCTTGAGAGCTCTCACTAAAAAATAAGTATCCCCTTTTCCCATTGAAACTGAAAATTAACTAATCATTAATTGTTATAAACTTAACAAAAAATTAATAAAATAGTATATTTATGGATTGCATTTTTATGAATTTAATTAAATTTCCACGTCACTAGTGTCCGGTTAAGGAGCATGTGAATCATTGGGAAGTATGATTATATAAAGGATAAACGTTCATTGAAATATTTTTCGATTTGAAATTGAATTAGGGGAAATGATTGGAGCTTTGCCGGATGAATACAGGTAGGAAAATTTATCACAGGTTTTGGATTTTATATCAAAATATGAGTTTGAAAAATGTGTAGCGAAGTATAAAGGCAATTATAGAGTCAGGACTTTTACTTGCTGGGAACAATTCATCGTGATGATGTTTGCCCAGTTTACCTATCGTGAAAGCTTACGAGATATAGAGTCGTGTTTGGCTGCAATCTCTGGTAAACTCTATCACAGCGGAGTGAAAAGTAAAGTGAAGCGCTCCACCTTATCAGATGCCAATGAAAAACGGGATTGGCGTATTTATGCTGAATTTGCACAGCTCCTAATAGGAGAAGCCCGGGAACTTTATAAGGAAGACCATAAGTTTTCTGTAAACATAGATGAAATTGCCTATGCCTTGGACAGTAGTACCATTGATTTGTGTTTATCCCTGTTTCCATGGGCCAAATTCCGAAAGAATAAGGCAGCTGTTAAAATGCATACCCAATTGGATTTAAGGGGTAATATTCCCACTTTTATTGAGATTACGGATGGTAAAGTGCACGATGTAAATATTCTGGATGCTTTAACCTTAGAGCCAGGTGCTTTTTATATTATGGACAGGGCTTATCTGGATTTTGAGCGGCTTTACCATTTAAATGAATGTTTGAGTTTTTTTGTGATTCGTGAAAAACGCAATTTTAATTACAGAAGGGTTTATTCTAACAAGGTGGATAAAACCTTAGGGTTTAAGTGTGATCAGATCATAAAGCTCACGGGGTTTTATACCAAGCAGAAATATCCAGAAAAACTCCGGAGGATCAAATATTTTGATAAAGAGACAGGGAAAACTTTAGTTTTTTTAACCAATAATTTCACCTACCAAGCAACGATTATTGCTGAGCTATATAAAGAAAGATGGAAAATCGAATTATTTTTCAAATGGATTAAACAACATCTGAGAATCAAGAGTTTTTTTGGAACAAGCTTGAATGCGATTTATACCCAAATATGGATAGCAGTAAGTGCATATCTGATAATTGCAATTATGAAGAAAAGACTGAAAATAGAGCTTGAACTTTACACTATTTTACAAATTTTGAGTATTAGCCTCTTTGAAAAAGTAACTGTAAATCAACTGCTTAACAATAAAGAATACAGAAACAATATTAATGACGATTATAACCAACTGAAAATGTTTGATTTATAACCGGACACTAGTGTTTCCACGTCATATTTTAAAGTATATAATTCAAACCAGACGTTGTTAAATTTGTCTAAAGAAGAGAGAAACTTATATTATAATAAATGCCGGATGGGAAAACCAATAATGACAATTATTCTTCCAACATAAGTAAATGCGACATAAGCCAAATAAGGGCATAGCATAGTATGTTAATGGAAAGATTTTAATTTAATCACTAAAGAAACATATCTTTTTTATTGAGTTAGTACAATTAAAATAGCAGAGCTAAAAGAGTGCCAATGGTTGTAAACTAAGACTAAAAAATATTAATTTTACCGGACTACCTTCAAAACTCAGTATACCATTTTAAAACTCCAAATTTGGTTCTTATCACTGCCAATTTTCTAAAGATCTAATTAAAGGTTTCTTTGGAAAGTTCTTACCAACCTTGTTTATTTTTTTTAGTAATTCAAATTGATGCAATTCGTCTTTTAGCTCCATTGAAAAACAAGAAATTCATTCGCTGCCTTTTAATTTGTATACGATTAACGACAAGAAATTACTGCATCAGTATAAAGATTATCTCAAACCTTAAATTATCTAGAATTGTTGTACATATGTTGTACCCAAGGAGAAACAAAAAAGCCTTACATTTCTGTAAGGCTTGATTTTGTTGGTGGTCCCACCTGGGCTCGAACCAGGGACCCCTTGATTATGAGTCAAGTGCTCTAACCAGCTGAGCTATAGGACCAATTCAAGTATTTCAACAATACCCGAATTTTAGGAGTGCAATATTATGATATATTTTTAACTCCTGCAAGGTGAAATGCAATTTCTTAATCGCTAACTCCCTCTCTTTTGGGGAGGGCCGGGGAGGGGCTTTTTTCCTGGCATAACTCTACCAAAACCCCGTGGGAACTTTTAGGGTGCATAAAAGCAACCAGCTTATTATCGGCGCCCTCCTTTGGTTCGGTATTTATAAGCTTAAAACCTTCATTTTCCAGTCGGGCAATTTCAGCTTTAATATCATCTACCGCAAAAGCTATATGATGAATTCCCTCACCGCGTTTTTCAATAAACTTAGCAATAGGACTTTCGGGATTCGTAGCGGCAAGCAATTCAATTTTACTTTCCCCAATTTTAAAGAAAGAGGTGCTCACGCCTTCACTTTCTACCCTTTCGGTTTTATAATGTTCACTGCCTAAAACCGCGTTATAGGTGGCATTGGCCGCTTCAATATCTTTTACTGCAATCCCAATATGCTCAATTTTCTTCATTTTTCATTTTTTAAATAGATGCAGCAAGTTAAACTTCTAATTTTATAAATTCAAAATCGGTAAACTTCTATAAATTTAAAAAGAAAACACAACATCTTTACTCCAATAGGTTCGGTATTACTTAGGTTGCTTTTGAATAAGTTCATTTTGGCCTATCGAAAATTTATGGTGAAATTTGAAGTGAAGTTTCCGTAAAATTTTAGGCTGTTTGAGCCAACATAAATTTTAATGTAAGCAGCAGCTTAATTGGCGAGTTCCTAAAATTTAGGAAACGAGCATAAAAATTTAGATAAAGATTCGTAAGCCTGGATTTTTTTGGTTCGTTTTTTCATCAATGGAAAAAATGAACAAGTCAAATAATTAAGAATAGTATAATTCAAAATTAAGACTTGTACGCATAGTTTTTTACATTTAGGAGTATACCAATTTATTATAGTATTTTTGCCTTATGGAAGAGACAAACAGACAAAAGAAAATAGGAGGAGTTTTGCAGCGCGATCTAGCCGATATCCTGCAAAAGAACCTTAAAGATGCCGGGAGAACAGGAGTAATTATTTCGGTCTCTAAAGTGAAAGTAACTACAGATCTTTCTATTGCGAAAGCTTATATCAGTATTTTTCCGCAAAAACACGCGCAGGAAGTTATAGAGGAAATAAACCTTGGAAAGTCTAAGATAAAACACGAAATGGCACAGCGCACCAAAAACCAGTTGCGAAAAATGCCGGAAATCAATTACTACCTGGACGATTCCCTGGATTATATAGAAGGTATAGAAAAATCTATTAAAGGCGAAGAAAACCCAATAACCGATCCCGATCTACTGGAACGCCGGAAAAAATCTTAATTTGAAGTTCCCCTTCTACATCGCCAGGCGCTATCTTTTTAGCAAAAGCAGCAATAATGCTATTAATATTATTACCATTATTGCCGCCATAGGCGTTTTTGCAGGGGCTTTTTCATTGTTTATCGTACTCTCGGGTTTCGCCGGATTGAAGGATTTTAGCCTTTCGTTTTCCAATAAATTTGACCCTGATTTAAAAATTCTCCCGTCAAGCGGAAAAACCTTTCAGTTCCCTGACAACAAAGCCAATCAGCTCGCTGAAATTGAAGGAATAGCCAATTTCAGTAAAACCATTGAAGAACGAATTTTTCTCGATTACCGAAATAAAAATCACACGGCATTTATAAAAGGTGTTGATGACAATTACCGGCAGGTAACCCAAATAGACAGTGCGGTTTCGGGCTCCTGGTTAACCAATAGTGAGGCCCAGGTGGTGGTGGGAAACAGGATTTCCCGAAAACTGGGACTTAGTATTTTTAACTACCAAAACCTCTTAAATGTAATGGTGCCGCGCCCAGGAAAAGGGCAAATTACCGGTTTGAACCCTGGCCAGGCGTTTAACCAGGAAAAAGTGATTGTTAGCGGAATTTATAGTGTAAACGAAGAACTGGACGATAAATATGTATTCTCCAATCTTAATTTTGCCCAAAATCTTTTAGAATTAGATGAAAACACATTTTCTGCCATAGAAATTAAAACAATTCCAAATGCAAATACCGAAGTCGTCACTGCTGAAATAATAAACCTTTTTGGCGAAGAGATTATCGTAAAAAACAGAGCGCAACTCAACGAGACGCTTTATAAAATGCTGAACACCGAAAATCTTGCGGTATATCTTATTTTTACGCTGGTTTTGATAATCGCACTTTTCAATGTAGCCGGTTCTATTATTATGGTGATCCTCGATAAACGGGATAACATTAAAACATTATATAACCTTGGCGCTTCCGAAAGTCAGATCAAACAAATTTTCTTTACCCAGGGAATCCTTATGACGATTATAGGTGGGGCCATTGGTTTATCAGCTGCAGTTTTATTGGTTTACCTACAACTGCAATTTGATCTTGTTATGATCACGCCCAGCCTGCCCTATCCCGTAGCCATTACTTTTGAAAACATTCTTATCGTGATATTTACCATAGGAATTCTTGGACTTATCGCTTCTTTTATCGCCGCCGGAAGTAGTAGAAAAGCTTTAAAAGCGGTTTAGATTAAGCTTAGTGTTTCTGCCACGAATTCACGAATATTCGTCATCCTGAACTTGTTTCAGAGCTTGCTCCGAAATTCATTCGGAGATATAAGGCGTTGATATTCAGAACATATTAGAAGCTGAACCAAGTTCAGCTTGACGAAGTTACAAAGCTCCCCTCCTTTTAAAGGAGGGGAATGAATTCAGCGTAGCTGAAGAAAGGGGTGGTTGTACCCCAACAAATTAAGAACACAAAAATTCTGCGACATGAACCCCTCCGGCCTACGGCCACCTCCCCTTGAAAATAAGGGGAGGAGCTTAAAAAATATAAAAATCTTTTAAGAAATTAGATTCTGAAACCAGTTCAGAATGACGAATATTAGTGAATTCGTGGCTTAAATTGATTAAGCAAACTGAAAATCGGCAAAATCGCGTTCTACCTCATCAAATGCAGCAAAGACATCTACAGCATCATCGCTGGTTACCATTTTCATGCGGTGTTCTTTGAAATGTGGTATTCCTTTGAAATAATTGGTATAATGGCGGCGGGTTTCAAAAACACCCAGCTTCTCCCCTTTCCAGTCAATCGCCATTTGTAGGTGACGCCTTGCAGCATCCAGGCGTTCCAACATATTTGGCGGCGGTAAATGTTCTCCGGTTTCAAAGAAGTGTTTTACTTCTCTAAAAAACCAGGGATAACCAATACTGGCACGACCAATCATCGCACCATCAAGTCCGAATTTATCACGCATTTCTACCGCTCTTTCGGGCGTATCTACATCGCCGTTCCCAAAAACAGGGATATGCATTCGTGAATTATTCTTTACCTCGGCAATTGGCGCCCAGTTAGCTTCGCCTTTATACATTTGCACACGGGTTCTCCCGTGAATAGAAATAGCCTTACAGCCTACATCCTGAAGTCTCTCGGCAACCTCAACGATTTTAATAGAATCGTTATCCCAACCCAGACGGGTTTTTACGGTAACGGGTAAATTGGTATGCTTTACCATGGCTTCGGTAAGCGAAACCATAAGATCTATATCTTTTAAAATACCGGCGCCGGCACCTTTAGAAACCACTTTCTTAACGGGACATCCAAAATTAATATCAATAATATCGGGGCCAGATTTCTCTACAATTTCTACCGATTGCAACATAGATTCCAGGTTGGCTCCAAAGATTTGGATGCCTACCGGGCGTTCTTTTTCGTAAATATCAAGTTTCATGGTACTTTTCGCTGCATCGCGAATAAGCCCTTCTGAAGAGATAAATTCGGTATATACCACATCTGCACCCTGCTCTTTGCAAAGCGCACGGAATGGCGGGTCACTCACATCTTCCATCGGTGCCAACAGCAACGGGAAGTCTCCTACATCTATATTTCCTATTTTAGCCACTTCAGTTTATTTTGGAGTGCAAAAGTACAAAAAAAGTCAGCCCACCCCAACCCTCCCAAAGGGAGGGAGTTAAATCGCTTTTATTAAAATTATCGGAGTGTGGAGAGTTCCCCCTTTGGGGGTTAGGGGGCTTTACAACCTATCCCTTTCGGCAGCATCTATGCTGCGTTGGTTGTCTTCCAGTCTAAAGTTTCCGAAGTTATATTTAAATCCAACCCGCACATAGCGCATTTCTTCTTGCGCGAAATAGGAATTATCCTGGTTTAGATATTGCGAAGTTAACCTGGTATTGGTATTATTAAAAATATCGTTGATATTCAGGCTTAATTCTGCGCGATTATTCCATAAAGTTTTTCTTACTCCAAGGCTTAAAGTTGAAAACGGGTCAAAATTATAAGAACCGGTAATATAATCTGAAACGTAGGTAAAGCTTAAATTTCCTGAAAAAGTTCCGTCTTTTGACAGCGTAAATGAATTATACAACTGTCCAAAAACAGCATCAATTTCGTTGGTAACTTCTGCATTATTGCTTTCTACCGCTAAAAATGTATTTTCTTCGTGAAAAAGGGAAGCATATAATTGTGCATACCACCAGCCGGTAATTGATCTGCCGTGCAAAATGTCGAGTCCGTAGCTTTTACTTTCCAATAAATTGGCCTGCAACCTTCTAATGGTTAAGTTCTGATTGTCCTGAAAAGCTAAACTTGCAGGTGATCTTCCATTATCACGATAATACACATCGAAAAAATACTGCCCTAAAAGCGTATAATTCAGATTAATATTATTGCTAATTGCCGCACGTAAATTCGGGTTTCCGGCGTTAAAATCGTTTTCATTTAAAAAATATCTAAACGGGTTTAAACTTTCATAACGTGGGCGTTCAATTCTTCGGCTATAATCCAGCGTAAAACTATGATTATCTGAAGCTCGATATTGCAAATATGCCGTTGGGAACAATTCAAAATATTCCTGACGGTTTCGCTGATTTGTTGATAAAGACACTCCCAAAAGATCGGTATACTCTCCTCTTAAACCAACTTGCGCACTCCATTTTTCCCAATCCCTGGAGGTATTAATATAAACCGCAGAAACTGTTTCGTCATAATAAAAATCGTCGGAAAGATTATCATACAAATCGTCCAGGCTTTCTGCATTAGAAAAGTTGATCCCACTGTTAGAATTTATATTTGAAACCTTTGCTCCGGCATCGAAACTCATTTCGCCTAACGAACTATTAAAATCCAGTTGACCGGTAAAAATCTCTATATTTTGTCCCGAGGAAGTATTGAAATTGATATTTTGAACATTCTCACCGGCTGAATCAAAATAATTAGTGGCGACCTTTTGGTCACGCTCCTGGTTAAACCTGGTATAATGTGCCGCTGCCGAAAAACTACCTCCATTTTCAAGTTTATGGGTATAAGTTAGATCTAAGCCAATGTTATGTTCATCGGTACCAACCTCACTATCGGTCATAAAGTTTGAAAAAGCCGTATTTCCCTGTGTAGTAATATCGGTTCGCACCGAATTATCAAAAGTCTTGTCGGGTGAGAAAAAGAGGTTCGAAGAAAAACTTAGTTTATTTTTTTCATCGAAATCATAATCCAAAATCACATTCGCATTATGTGCCTGCGAGCGCGTAACTCTTTCAAAATCGCTTTCCCATCTTTGACCAAATTCTTCATTTGGACTAAAATTTATATAACTATCGTCTCGTTTTATCTCTTTCCGCGGACTAAAAGTATAATTCGCAAAAACGTTAAGCTTATCGCCTTTCCAATAGTGACTGGTTCCAAATTGGTATTTTGGAACAATTCCCTGCGTGTAAGCACCTTCTAAACTTCCCTTATAACCGGGTGAAATGGCAGATGTGGTATTGATATTTAGAATAGTACCACCTTCAGCTTCGTAACGTGCCGGCGGATTGGTAATCACTTCAATAGACTTTATATTTTCTGCCGAGTAACTTTGTAAAAGGGTTTGTAATTCATCTGCAGTAAGTTGCACTTTTCTGTCATTAATATAAACCGTAACTGAAGAATTTCTAACCTGTAATTGGCCTTGCGCTATAATCACCCCCGGGGTTTGTCTTAAAATATCCCAGCTGCTTCCACTGGAAAGCGTAGAATTTTCAACATCAAAAGTAATGCGGTCTATGCTTCGGGTAATTTTTGGTTTACGGGCGTTAATGGTTACTTCCTCTAAATTTGAAGCGCCCTCTTTTAAGGTAATCTTTCTTATTTTTTTATCTGAATTGACCGAAATTTGCTGAAGATATTCTTCATAGCCTACAAAACTTACTTTTAACAAATAATCGTTTGATGCAATTTCCTCAAACAAAAACTCACCATTATCTTCTGAAATAGTTCCCTTATATACCGATGTAGAATCTTCGGCATTTAATAATATAACATTCGCAAAAGCAATAGGCTCATTGGTTTCGGTAACCAATTTACCCTGTATAGTGTGCTGGGCAATTAGAGAATTTGTAAATAAAAAAAGTAGGGTAACTGGAAGTGGGAAAAAAGTTTTGGTCATATATATTGAATGGTCTTTAAGGAAAAATCAAACAAATATATACTTTCTTAAATAAAATGTAAAAGTTTTAAAGAATCTATTCGCTAATTCAGAATTATTCTCAATGACAGTAATAAAATTGGGCGGTTTATTCTATTGCATCATACAAAACCTGCTGAATATTGGTCCTGGTATTTAATTGGTAAAGCCTTGTGTTTTCCCGTGAAGGCAAAACCCTGTTTGAAAGAAAAAGATAGAGTAAATCTTCTTCGGGATCTACCCAGGCGTAAATTCCGGTAAATCCGGTGTGGCCAAAACTGGCTTTGCTGGCATCTTTTGCAGTATTGCTGCTTTCTCCCTTGTATTCTAAATATGGCTTATCAAAACCTACCCCACGGTGATTATCATTTTCGGGAAATTGTGCCGTACTCCATTCTTTTAAAGTTTCTTCTTCAATATAGCGCTCGCCAGCATATTCGCCCATGTTCAGGTACATTTGCATCAATTTTGCCAGGTCGTTAGCATTAGAAAATAGCCCGGCATTAGCCGAAACCCCGCCCATCATAATCGCTCCTTCATCGTGAACCATCCCGTGAATGGGTTTTTTTCGGAATAAATAATCGTGTTCTGTAGGTACAATTCGGCTTTTTTCAAAGCGTTCCAGCGGATTATAACCTAGAGTTGTAGCGCCAAGTTTATCGTAAAAATTTTCGTTGATATATTTTCTGAAATCTTCTCCACTAATTTCTTCAACTATAGAAGGAAGCAGGTAAAAAGTTAAACCCGAATATTTATATTTTGCTTCCTCTTCCAGCTCAGATTTCTTGATGGCTTTAAACATCTTCTTTTGGTAATTACGATGTAGCCACAAATCTCCACTTACTTTAATAGGAAACCTGGCAGAAGAATCTTTCTTAAAAGTGTACCATTTAAAGCTTCCGTTTTTGCGCAAGGTGTTTTTCCAATATGGAATCCAGGGTTTAAACCTTGCCTGGTGTGTTAGAATTTGCCGAAAAGGAACGCCCGCCTTATTCGAGTTTTTGAAGTACGGTAGGTAGTCGTCTATCCCGGCCTCTAAATCAAATTTTCCCTCGTCCTGTAATTTCATTAAAGCCGGTAAAGCCGAAGAAATTTTTGTTACCGAAGCCAGATCGTACAAATCGGTTTTCTTAACTTTTATGGTATCGCTGTATTCGTGGTAACCGTAAGCTTTGTGTAAAACAATTTTCCCATCTTTAGCGACTAGAATTTGCCCTCCCGGCGTCGCTTTTTTTTTAATAGCTTCCTGCATTAAGGAATCTACACCGCCATAAAGTTTTTCAGAATTCATCCCGGCATCTTCGGGCAGGGTATATTTAAATCTTATTTTTCCTTTAACATCCATCCCGTCTCCCGACTTGAATTTCTCACCAATACTCACCGGAAGTCTTCCGTTTGCTCCTACTCCACCAAAAATAAGTTGGGCTGCAAGGTCTTGCGTGATTTTGGTATCCTGATAAGTTAAAATTAAACCGGCTGCATTTTCAATTTTATCCAGTTTATTTATGGAATATGGATTTTTAAAATAGCTGAAAATCGTATGTTCTTTTTCGGCAAGTTCTGCAATGAAATCCTGAACTGGTTTTGAAAATTTCATTGTATTTCTCGGAAAACGGCTATCATCGTGAATTCCACCAATTACAAGGTTATATTCTAAAAGTTTCTCCCTAATCTTTTCTATTTCCGAAGCTTTTGCATCAGCTTTTAACTGAAAGTTTTTTACTTCGGTATATAAATTCAGCGTTTTCTGAAATTCGGTTTGTTTTGAAGCTCCAAAAGAGACTGAAGCTATCTTCAAAGTATCCAGCTTTCTTAAAGGCAATATACTTTTTTCGTTTTTCAATACGGTGAGTGAAGCTTCAACCAGTTTTCTGTTAAGAAAGTTAGCTTCCGCTGTATTGATCTCTTTCAGGATATTTTTAGGACTTTGCGCTTTAAATTCATTCAAACCAACCCATTGTTTTACCGCCAGGATTTTTCTTACCCGTTCATCTAACTGTTTTTGAGAAATTAATCCTTGCTTAATGGCTTTATTTACTTCCTCAATAGCTTTTGGAACATCTTCTGTAAACTCTAAGAGATCGTTACCCGCTAAAATAGCGTCTTTATCTACAATCCCGGGTTCGTTTCCCTTGGTTACGCCTTTCATATTCATCGCATCGGTCACGATTAAACCTTCAAAACCTAAACTATCTTTTAAAATTCCGGTGATGATAGATTTTGATAAGGTAGAAGGAACCCCGGTAGAATCCAGTGCCGGAATATTTAAATGCGCCACCATTACGCCGCCAATCCCGGCGTCTATCAATTCTTTAAAAGGGTACATTTCTAAGGAATCCAATCTTTCAAAAGGATGATTTATCTGCGGAAGCGCATAATGGGAATCGGTATCGGTATCTCCGTGGCCGGGAAAATGTTTAGCTGTGGTTAGCAGATTCGCATCCTGCATCCCACGCATATAAGCGATTCCTTTTGCGGAAACATTTTCTTTATTTTCCCCAAAAGAGCGGTAATTAATCACCGGGTTATTCGGATTGTTATTTACATCTACTACTGGGGCAAAATTAAGATGAAGCCCCGTACGCTTTATTTGGCGGGCCACTTCCTGCCCTAAATCGTACACTAAACTATCGTCACGAATTGCACCGAGGGCCATTTGATAAGGATAACTAATGGTATTGTCCAGTCGCATTCCAAGTCCCCATTCGGCGTCAATCGCTCCCAATAATGGAACTTCGGAAGCTAACTGGTAATCGTTCATCAACTTTAATTGAGTTTCAGGATCACCCTGGAAAAATATTAATCCGCCAATTTTTTGTTCGTTAATCAGTTTTAGAATTTCTTCTTTATGAGCATTATCCCGGTTAGAATAAGCCGCCACCATAATAAGTTGCGCAATTCGCTCTTTTGGAGTAAGCTCTTGCATTATAGAGTCAACCCATTTGCTGTTGGTATATTGAAGAAATTCCGGAGATTTCTTAACCTTTTCCTGGGCCTGAAGTATAAGCCCGAAAAAGGCCATTAAAAAAATGAATAAGCGTGATATTTTATTTCTCATTATTCAGCAATTGAATTTATACTTTAATATAGATACGTTTTTTATGTAACCAGTAACCCAACAACCACATAAGCAGCATATAAGAAATGGCAAACAGCAGCGAGGCGTTATAATTGTTTAGCCAGCTAAGATATAAGTTTTCATAAAGCCAGGGTTTGAGTGCCTGCCCATTAACATAAATAATATTCATAAGCATTACTGCCAGGCCAGACATTACAAAAACAAACAAAGGATTTTTTCCAAAAGCCTCGAAGAAAGTCGTCCATTTCTTAAAATTGAAAATTTCAATGATCAAAATTAAGGCCGAAAGCACTAAAAGCGTCCACCCGGTACTGTAAATTACGTAAGAGCTGCTCCAAATAGGTTTATTTATAGGAAAACAAAAATCCCAAATTTGCGCTATAATCAATAGTACGAGTCCGTAAACACTTAATTTTATTACCGTAGAAATATTATTCCCTGATTTTTGAATAAAAACGCCAGCAACATAGCCTGCAATTACATTTACAATTGCGGGAAGCGTACTTAATAAACCTTCAGGATCAAACGGAAGGCCATAACCTTTATAAAGATTGGCATCGTTAAATATTAATCGGTCAAACTTCAACGCGGCATTATGCTCTAAAGAAAGCGGATTAGGCTGATCGCCAAAAAACCACATAACAGCCCAATAGCCTAATAAAATTAAGCTTCCAAAAATGATAGATTTTTTCAGTTTTAAATAATGAAGAATTAGCGAGGCAAAAAGATAGCAAAGAGCAATGCGCTGCAAAACACCCATAATTCGCATATTCGCCAGATTCTTCAAAACCAGTTCCCCTTCCTGTCTAAATACGAACGGAAATGCGCTTAAAAATAACCCGATAAGAAAAATAAGTGCCGCCCTTTTAAAGACCTTTCTTAAAAATACACTTTCCGAAATGTTTTCATATTTACGTAGGCTAAAGCTCATCGCGTTGCCAATTACAAATAAGAAAGAAGGAAAAACCCAATCGGTTGGGGTAAATCCAGCCCAGGGAGCGTGTTTAAACGGTGCATAAATATGTGACCAGCTTCCCGGCGTATTCACCAGTATCATTAGCGCTACGGTAAATCCGCGCAATACATCTAAAGCTAAATAACGCTGGTTTTTTCCGGTTTTTGCTTCCTTAAATAGTTTATTGACTTTAGTCATTCTTCTTTATGATGCTCCTGAAAGCTGAGGTTTAGATTTAAAAATTCAAGTTTGTATTATCCCATAAAAGTATAAATTTCGATTAAATAATCAATCTTTTATAAAAAAATCGAAAAAGTATTTTTAAAAATAATTTTTTTATATACTTTTAAATTCAAAATAAATTCATTTTTTTAAAAGCTTAAAACAAACTATTAATGCTTTTATTTTAAAATATGACAACTCAAACTATGCCAACAGATCTACATGACTTTTTTATAGATGAAAAGAAACTATCTAATATTAATAATGTAGAGCGAAAGAAATTCCTTCAGAAATTAAAGATTACAAAACATCTATTTCTGAATGGTGAAACCTCAAACGCCGAAGTTTGCCAGCGCTTTAATGTAAGCCTACCTACTTCCATGTCTCTGCTCAATCAACTTATTGAGGAAGGCATAGTGATAAAAAAAGGTAGGGGGAAATCTGAAGGTGGCCGTAAACCAGATCTTTATGGACTTGTAGAGAATTCGTTTTTTGTGGTAAGTATTCATATAGAACGGTTTAGAATTAAGTTGGCAGTAATTGATAATAACCATACCATTCTACACGAACAATCCTGGCCCGCAGAGATTTCTACAGATTCTAATATTGTAGACCTCTTATTTGAGTGGACCCAGAAATTATTAAAAGAAGCTAAAGTGAAACTGGACCAGGTAATGGGTGTTGGTATAAGCATGCCTGGACTGGTTTCGGCTGAAGCGGGCAAAAACTTTACCTATTATCTAAGCGAACAGGAGCCCGAATCACTTAAAAATAAGTTCGAGAAAAAGTTTAAAAAACCCGTTGCTATTTTAAACGATGCAAAAAGTGCCTGTTTAGCTGAATTTCGATTTGGTACCGCCAAAAACAAGAGTAATGTTCTGGTAATTTCTATGGACTGGGGTATTGGCCTGGGAATTATTATGGGTGGCAGGATGCACAGCGGGGAATCTGGTTTTGCAGGCGAGTTTGGACATATTCCAATGACAGAAGATGGGCTGCTTTGCCACTGTGGTAAACGCGGTTGTTTGGAAACAGAAGCATCGGGACTTGCCCTGGTTAGAAAAACCAAAGAAGGTTTAAAAGCGGGTCAAACTTCGGTATTAAATAAACTTAAGAAGGAAGAGCTAGAAAAACTGGAGCCAGAAACTATTATTGATGCCGCAAACCGTGGCGACCAGTTTGCGATAAATGTACTTTCTGAAATAGGAATAAATCTTGGAAAAGGTATCGCAATCCTCATTCAAATCTTTAATCCCGAATTAGTGATTTTAGAAGGAAAAATAGCCGAAGCTAAACAGTTTATCACCACCCCAATTCAACAATCAATGAACACTTACTGTATGATGCAGCTTAAGGAACGCACCAAAATAGAACTCTCTACCCTGGGTGCAAATTCCAGTTTATATGGCGGTACCATAGCAGTAATGGACGATATTTTTAAAGACCAGGTTAGCCTGGTGAAATCCCAAATTAGTTAAAAAATTATGGCCAGATTAAATCTTTTAGAAGAAACACGTTTTGAAAAACTACCGGTAAAAGTTTATGAAGATGAACATATTGCCTCAAAAAAGGTAGCTAAACGAATTGCAGATCTTATTAGACGTAAACAAGACAAGCATGAAAATGCCGTGCTGGGCCTTGCTACAGGCGCCACCCCGGTAGAAGTTTACGAAGAGCTGATTAGAATGCATAAAGAAGAGAAGCTTAGCTTTAAAAACGTGATTACGTTTAACCTGGACGAATATTACCCCATGCAGCCTGATGCTAAACAGAGCTACGTGAAATTTATGGACGAAAACCTTTTTAACCATATAGATATAAAAAGGGAAAATATTCATATTCCAGATGGAACCCTGGCCAAAGAAGATATTACCGATTATTGTCTCGCTTATGAAAATCAAATAGGTGCTGTGGGAGGTTTAGATCTTCAATTACTGGGAATTGGTAGAACCGGTCACATTGGTTTTAACGAACCGGGTTCTGCTCCAAACTCAGGAACGCGTTTAGTAACATTAGACGATCTTACCCGAAGGGATGCTTCGCGAGATTTTGGTGGTAAAGAAAATGTGCCTACCAAAGCCATAACTATGGGAATTGGCACCATTTTTAAGGCAAAAGAGATTATTTTAATGGCCTGGAGCAAGAAAAAAGCTCCAATTATTAAAAAAGCGGTTGAAGGAGAAATGTCTGGAAATGTCCCAGCAACTTACCTTCAGCTTTCAGATAATGTAGAATTTATTTTAGATGAAGATGCGGCTTCAGAGTTAACAAGATTTAATACGCCGTGGTTAGTAAAAGACTGTTCCTGGAATAAAGCGCTTATTAAAAAAGCGGTAATCTGGCTTTCTTCCGAAGTAAAGAAACCAATCCTAAAACTTACTGACGAAGATTACAATAATAACGGAATGGCGCAACTTGCCACCGAGCAAGGCCCCGCCTACGATATTAATATAAATGTATTTAACCAGTTACAGCACAGTATAACCGGTTGGCCGGGAGGAAAACCCAATGCTGATGATACCCAGCGCCCAGAGCGCAAAAGCCCTGCAAAAAAACGTTCTATTATTTTCTCCCCACACCCAGATGATGATGTGATTTCTATGGGCGGAACTTTTATAAGACTGGTAGACCAGGGTCACGATGTTCACGTGGCTTACCAAACTTCAGGGAACACCGCTGTTTGGGATACCGATGTATTACGTTACGTAGAGTTTGCCATAGATTTTAAGAAAAGTACCGGGGAAGATACCGAAAAGCTGGAGGCTACTTACGAGAAAATGCGTGACTTTATCGATAAAAAAGAGCCTAACGAGATAGATTTAGATGAAATAAGAGATGTAAAAGCTTTTATTAGAAAATCTGAAGCGATTGCAGGTGCCCGTTATGCCGGCTTAAAAGATAAAAATATTCATTTTATGGCCCTACCTTTCTATGAGACCGGGAAAAAAGTGAAAAATCCTGTAACCGATAAGGATGTTGAACTTACCATGGAATTATTGAAAGAGGTAAAACCTCATCAAATATTTGCCGCCGGCGATTTTGCCGATCCTCATGGAACTCATATTGTATGTTTCAGAATTATCCTTGAAGCTATGAAAAGGCTTAGAAAAACTGAATCCTGGACCAAAGACTGCTGGTTATGGATGTATCGTGGCGCATGGCAGGAATTTGAAGTGCACGAAATTGAAATGGCCGTACCGCTTTCTCCCAAAGAAGTACAACGCAAAAGAGACGCTATTTTCCAACACCAGTCGCAAAAAGACAGGCCGGTATTCCCTGGCGATGATGAACGGGAATTCTGGGTAAGAGCAGAAGAAAGAAATCGCGAAACAGCCGAAAGTTATGATAAACTGGGATTAGCGAATTACGAAGCAATGGAAGCTTTTGTAAAATGGAAATTCGAATAGATCAATGAAAAAATTAATTCCTGTTTTTTATTTAATAATGGCTATGGCTATTATTTCCTGCGGAAGTAACCCTTACGCAAAAACCAATCGTTTACATAAAAAACAGGCAATGGCTTACAGTAAACAGTTACAGCAGTTCCCCACCCCCGAAAACCAGAAAGAATCCGCACTCAATTATGGTGACTACTGGGTGGGAACTACTAATTTTAACCTGAGAAAACCCAATTATGTTGTAATTCACCATACCGCTCAGGACTCTGTTGGCCAAACATTAACCACTTTCACCCTTCCCAGAACCCAGGTAAGTTCACATTATGTAATTGCCAAAAACGGTGAAATTTTTCATATGCTGAATGATTACTACCGCGCCTGGCACGGTGGAATTGGGAAATGGGGAAATAATACCGATTTAAATTCCTCTTCCCTGGGGATTGAAATTGATAATAATGGGAAAGAAGAATTTACCGACCTTCAAATAAATAGTTTAATTGAATTGCTTAAAGAAATTAAGGAAAAATACAGTATTCCTGATGAAAATTTTATTGGCCATTCAGATATTGCGCCCTCAAGAAAAGTAGACCCCAACGCTAATTTCCCCTGGAAACGTTTAGCCGAAGAAGGTTTTGGGTTCTGGTATGATGAAGCTGAAGTAGAAAATTTAAAACTGGAAGCCGAATTTTTTAAACCGAATCCTTTGGCGATTCACTTCAACAACCGGCTTAATACACGAATTCCATTTATAGATAAATTGGTTTTCCCTGAAGTAATTCCAGCAGATTTTAATGTTGAAAATGCATTAAAAATTATAGGCTTTGATACGTCAGATCTGGAGGCTGCAAAAAGCGCTTTTAAATTGCATTTTATACAAAAAGATTTAGACCAGCCTTTTGGTAAGCACGATCTAAAAGTCCTTTACCAGCTGCATAAGAAGTATTTGTAAGAAAGTATTATGTCAAACGGAACTAGATTTTAGTTCTAACATCCTATATCCTGAAACAAGTTCAGGATGACGACTTCAATAAACACTTGCAGAATACCTTTTTAATAGTATCAGATTTATAAAAACTACATCTTCACTTCTTCACCTTCAGAATTAGTAAAAAGATCGGTGTTTTTAAGGTAGATTAAGCCTTTATCTTCTTTGTTTAAAATTCGCTTGGTTCGTAGGTAGCGATTGTAGTTGTATTCATCAAAATCTTCGGCTTCCGTATCAAAATTACTAATATGCACCTCGCCCATAGAATGAATAAACTTGTTATCACCAATCCACATTCCTACATGAATCACGCGCTCTGAAGTAGAATCGGTTGCCGGTTTTCCAAAGAAAAGCAGGTCGCCTTTTTCAAGATTTTCAAAGTTCTTATCAGTATCAACAACATCACCGGTGTGAATTTGCTGGGACGCATCCCGCGGAATTACCATCCCGTTCAGGAAAAATATGGTTTTGGTGTAACCGCTGCAATCTACTCCTTTAGGAGAAGTCCCACCCCATAAATATGGTAAGCCCATTAATTTATGTGCAGTAGCAACCAAATCTTCTTCGGTTTGATCTAAAGAAGCCAGCCATTCTTTATAAGGGTGAGCGTAGGCTTTCTCTACAAAGGCTTTTTTTCCATTTGGATATTCTACCTTATAAAAATTATTTTCCTCGCTTATAAGCTCTAAAATGTTCCCAGCTACAAGATCTGAAACTGTTTGAGCGTCAGAATTGGCATCGGAATAAGAATTACCCGTAGGCTCGGTAAAAATTAATTTATCCTGAGATTTCCAATTGGCAAATTCTTCTTCAGTCATATTTTCAATTCCGCCGTAATCTACCCAGGCCAAATAGCCTTCCGGAGTTTGAACAAAATACCAACTCCCTTCTTTTTTGTAAACTTTAAGCGGCATTCCCAGGGTTGCCTGGGTTACCAGTTGCGCCGAATGTTTGGGCTCATCCCTTAAGTTTGCCACTGAAATTTTTACAACCCCGCGAATTTCATTCTCCAAACCTTCAGTATCTGGAAGGACCCGAATGCTATCGGTAAACTTGATATTTTCTGACTCTAGCTTTTCTTTTAATGAATTTACCGCTTCAGGATCGTTAGATTCTCCTTTAAGAATATAAGTTTCTCCGTTTTTTTCAGCTGTAACTTCAAAGAGGGCTACCCGGCCATCTGGCGCGTAGGTTTTTTCTACTTCTTCTATTTGGTTTTGAAGCGGATTCTCCTCTTTTTTTTCTTCCTTCTCCTCGCAGGAAGCGAATAAGAAAAGTGTTAAGAGGAAGGGTAAATAAGATTTTGCAATTAGTTTCATTGGTAATTATTTTTACTTTTTAAGAAGCTTAGATTCTGAAGCGAGTTCAGAATGACGTGATTTTCTAATTTTCGTATAGCTCAACCCCAGTGCCATTTCTTTCTGGGAAATGTACTTTTTCATCATAAACTTTTACACCATCGGCGATATCATTTTTAATTAAAAGTCCACCGTCCATATCTACATAATCCAAGAGCGGCAATAATTGTGCAATGGCTGAAATTCCAACCGTAGATTCAGTCATACAACCCACCATTACTTTTAAACCAAGTGATTTTCCTTTTAAAATCATTCTTTTCCCGGGCGTTATTCCGCCGCATTTGGTAAGCTTAATGTTTATTCCGTGAAAATAGCCTGCGCACTTTTCAACATCACTTTCTTCAATACAACTTTCATCGGCAATAAGTGGTAAAACCGATTCTTTATAAAGCCTTTCCATTCCCTCCCAATCATTTGCTTTTAAAGGCTGCTCTAAAAATTCAACATTCAATTCTTTTAAAATTTTCGCATTTTCTATAGCCTGATCTACCGTCCAGGCGGCATTAGCATCTACCCGAAAAATTGAATTTGTATGTTTTCGCAGTTCTTTTACAATAGCTACATCATCTTCGGTTCCGAGTTTGATTTTATAAAGCGGCCAGGGAAATTCTTTAATTTTCTGAACCATCTTTTCTACAGAATCTATCCCTATAGTATAGTTGGTAAGCGGAATATTCTTTAAATCCAGCCCCCATAATTGATAAAGTGGTTGCTGATTTCTTTTTCCGTGGAGATCATGCATCGCCATATCCAGTGCACAAAGCGCAAATGGATTCTCTTTTAAATGCGGATAAGTTAAATCCCATAGTTCTTCTGGTTCCAGGAGAATATTTTCAGCAATTAAGTCTTCAATCTTAAGAATATCGGCCTGCATTTTTTTAATCGTAACTCCGTAATAGGAAGTTGCCGTAGCTTCCCCATAACCCGTAAATCCGCGGTCGCTTAAGGAAACGATTAAAGTTGGCTGAACATCTCTGGAACCGTGACTTATGGTAAAGGTGTTTTTTAGTTCCAGGTTGTATGGATGAAATTTTAGCTCCATTTTCTTAGAATTTTAGTCAATAGAAACCTCATCGGTTTTAGCTCTGTATAGGGCGAAAAGTCCTAACATAGTAATTGCGGCGTTAACCAGCAAAATTTCAAAACCGAACTGATAGCCGTTTAACCAGGCTTCAGAATTGAAATCTAAAATTACTGAAATTACCGGTGATAAAATGCATACCACGGGTACCCATTTATCCCTAACCGGATTTTTACTCAACAAACCATAAGCGAATAGACCCAGAAGTGGGCCATAGGTAAAGCCAGCGACTTTAAATACGGCGCTTACCACGCTGCTATCATTTAGCGAATTAAAGACTATAATTACAATGAACATTAAAATGGTAAACCCAATATGAACCAATAACCTGGTCTTTTTCTGATTTTTTTCTTTTTTCTGAATATCTAAAATATCCACACAAAATGAAGTGGTAAGTGCTGTTAATGCTGAATCTGCACTGGAAAATGCCGCGGCGGTAATTCCTAAGAGGAAAACAACACCGGCAAGAATTCCAAAGTGATTTAATGCCAGTAATGGATAAAGATCATCTGTTCTTTCGGGAATGGCGATTCCCTGGTCCATCGCGTATTTATAAAGCAGAACTCCCAGAGCTAAAAAAAGCACAGTAGAAAAGAAAAACACGATAGAAAACCAGAAAATATTCTTTTGTGCTTCGCCTTTACTTTTACAGGTTAAATTTTTCTGCATTACGTTTTGGTCAAGCCCATTCATCGCAATGGTAATAAATATTCCCGCCAGGAAACTCTTGAAAAACGCATTATTAGAGCGCCAATTCCAGTCGAAAATTGTAGATTTTTCACTGTTAGCAACGGTTGCGAATACATCGGTAAATTTAAGTCCCATATGGTCTACGATCATAAAAATACTGATCACCACAGCTAACAACAAGAAAGTAGTTTGCAGGGTATCTGTCCACACGATGGTTTTGATCCCTCCTCGAAACGTATATAACCAAATTAAAGCAATGGTGATCATTACCGTAACCCAAAACGGAATTCCAAAAGCATCAAAAAATGCAATTTGCAAGACTAAAGCCGCTAAAAATAATCGAAAAGAAGCACCTATTGTTTGGGAAATAAGGAAAAACGAAGCCCCGGCATAATAGGAATTCTGCCCGAAGCGATCTTTTAAATATTCATAAATAGAGATCAATTTCAATTTATAGAATAACGGAATTAAAACTAATGCAATCACCGCATATCCTACCATATTCCCCATCACGAATTGCAAATAAGTCCAGTTAGAGTTACCAACTTCCCCTGGAACAGAAATAAAAGTAACGCCAGAAAGGGTTGCGCCAACCATCCCATAGGCTACCAGGAACCAGGGCGATTGCCTGTTTGCAGTAAAAAAGGTATTGTTATCGGCTTGCTTGGAGGTAAAATGACTAATAGCCAGTAATAAAAGAAAATAACCGGCTATTACGCCAAAAACGAGAATAGGGCTCATATATGATTAATTTACTCGATAATCGAGATTTATTGTTCCGGGGCATGCCTCGAAATCTAAAATACTTTTCATTTTTTACATCGTGGGCTTGCCCCGAATTAATTTACTTTAATTTCTATAAACTCGCTCTGATTACCGGTACGATCTACCGCGGTAACTCCAATTTTTTGAAGTTTAGTTTTCTTCTCTCCTACTTCTTTCTGCAAATCCTGACTTCTTTTTTCGGAATTTAAAATTTTATA